>CAZUUL010000238.1:0-1512 GCA_964623155.1 uncultured Gammaproteobacteria bacterium | reverse complement strand
TTCCAGATATTTCTAACTTTCGCTGTGGCCCCGTCGTCCCGATGCCGACGTTGCCATTCTGTAACAGCGTCACCCGCGCGCTGGGAGCTGCATCCGCGGCCAAGCCAGTAAGTAAAGTTATACCAGCTTCAGTATCAATTCCTGTGGGACTCAGTTGGATTTCTGCGCTTCCTGCCCCGGTACTATCACGGGCGTTCGTTCCGCTAAGTTGTTTATAGTTGGCAGACCAGTAGGAAAGCCTATTGGAACTTGATCCAGCATGTGTTCCTAATCGTGCTTTGATGTTGCTATTGCTGGCGGCCCCACCCAATCCCCAAGTCAGCACATCTGTAAAATTAGTTCCGTCATCAGAAGCGTTTAGCTCCAAGATCGTAGCCGGCCCTGTCGTCCCGATGCCGACGTTGCCAGAGCTATCAATAATCATTCTGGTAGTTGTTCCACCTGTAGCAAAGGTAATAGTATCACCTGATTTAATATCTATATCTCCAGTTCCAGAGCCTGTTGAGATATCTATTCCTCCTGCTCCTGCAATCAGCCTTATAGCATCAGCATTAGCAACAGTTGTATTGAGTCTGATAATGGTTGATCCATCTACATCAAAGAAGCCTGCTGGAGAGCTTGTTCCTATTCCTACACTGCCATTTAAATAGGTGTTGTGGGCGATGATACCATTGGCTACAAAGTTGTGAGTGTTTTCAACTTCAATATCATAGACTTGTTCTCGGCCAACCTTGGTTAAAGAAACAATCCTTTCCCAGCCATCAATTGTGGCTACCTCCCAGCCTGTCTGGATCTCATAGACTTTTTTCCATTCTCCCCTTGACAAATCAAGTTTGGTCTGATATTCTCTGGCTATAAAACGACTGGATGATGGTCGGCTGATCCCTGTAAACTCTGGGTGAAGCGCATCCTTGGCTACTTGTCTTACGGACAAGGCTCCAGTCGCTTTTTTATGCAAAAGGGTTTTGGGGTTTGCTTCATAGACTGCCAGGTGCGCCGGTGAATTTCTCCCCACGGAATCAAATTCAAAATGTATGTTTTCTCCTAAACTGGTGGTAATAATTTGCCGGATAAGTTTTTCATGGCCTGTGTACTCTTTATCAACAATAATTCGGCTGCGTCTGATATTTATTTCTGCCGCATTAAGCAGGTAAATAATTGACCGCGCCCAAATTGAGGGAGCTATAAACTTCTTTTCCTGGCCGCGGTTAAGCTGATCTCTGTAAATCTCTTGTTTGTTTTCTTTTGAAATTTCGATAACCCAGTGCTTTTGAGAACCGGCAAGCGCTATGAAACTATCTTTACCTAAATCTTCAATTCTGTTTGATTGGTCAATCTCAAATGTCCCTGATATGAGCTGAGTCTTTCTTACAAAATAGGGATGGTTGGCGGTGGTTCTGATTCGTTTGCCAAAAGAGGTAACAAGGAGATAGGTATTGTTAATATCCATCTCCATGAGTCCCTCGACTCTGCTTGGGATAAACTCACCCGTGGTTTCATCAAGCGTGAGTA
>CAZUUL010000237.1:0-1528 GCA_964623155.1 uncultured Gammaproteobacteria bacterium | reverse complement strand
CTGTATAATCTTGGGCAAATTTTCGGTGCGCTTATCCTGACACCTGTCTTTGGCATGGGAATTTACGGTCTGGTCTATGGTGTAGTCTTGGGTGCATTCCTTCACCTGGGAATTCAAATACCGGGCATGATTTACTACCGCTACCGCTGGAGCATTGCTTTTAATCTGACTGATGAAGGTGTGAGAAAAGTTTTGCGCCTCATGGGGCCGCGCATCTTAACAGTACTTTCGATTCAGGTCATTTTTCTCATGCGCGACAATCTTGCATCACGTCTGGCTCAAGGTTCGGTTACAGCTCTGACTTATGGTTATTTCATCATGCAGGTGCCAGAAACGCTCATTGGTACAGCAATCGCAACCGCCATTTTGCCAACTATTTCGCAACTTGCACATTACAATGACCAGGCCCCTTTTGAAGCAACAGTGAACCGCGCCATCCGAGTCATTTTAGCCCTGACCGTAATCCTTACGACCGTAGCAATTGTCAGCCTGCGTCCTCTAATCCAATTGCTATTTTCGTTTTCTTCATCTGAAGTCAATCTTTTGACTTGGACCTCAATTGCCTATCTTATCGGTCTCACTAGCCAGTGTCTGCTTGAAGTAGCAACCAGAGTTTTTTACGCAAAACAAAATGCCATCGTGCCTTTGACTATCACCGGGATAAGGATGGTCTTTTTTATCTTCTTAGCCAGCCAACTCGTCAAAATCTTGGGAGCAGTTGGTCTTGCTCTGGCCGATACGCTCACCATAAGCTTAGAAGTCGGCCTGCTTCTTCTTGTCTTATACCGGCGGTCAGCAAATATTCTTGCCCTGCACGGTACACTACCGCGCACACTGGCAGCAACAGGAATGGTGGTTGTCGCGACAATGTTTTTGCGTGTCTTATTACCTTCGCTTCAACCAGGTTTAAGCATAATTATTCTCACTCTTGTAAGCCTTTGCTCCTTTTTTTTGATCAAAAAAGAACTTCATACTCTCCTTCGTCTTTGATATGTTAAAATTCATGGGCTATGACTGTCCTAGGCATTGACCCTGGTTCTGACCGCGCCGGCTTTGCCCTTCTTTTGCAACAAGCAAGTTCTTTCAAACTCCAAACTTTCGGTTGTATCACCACGACCCGTGGAACAAGCGATGCAGCAAGACTGGTCGAGCTTTTTGATCAGATTTTTGTTCTTCTTTCTAAAAACAAACCCGAATTTGTGGCTTTAGAATCTATATTTTTTACCACCAATGCCAAGACTATAATTGCTGTAGGGCAGGCACGGGGTGTGATCCTTCTGGCCGCAGCCAAAAAAAATATTCCTGTTGTAACTTATTCTCCGCTTGAAGTAAAATTGGCAGTAACCGGTTATGGAAAAGCCGACAAAAAGCAAGTGCAAGAGATGGTAAAATCTATTCTTAAACTCGATAAAGTGCCAAAACCGGATGATGCGGCCGATGCCGTGGCAATTGCCTTGACCCATTGTTTTAGTTACAGGATGAAGATTCGGGCATAAAAATTAAAACTCTGTGATCGGTTCTCTTTCCG
>CAZUUL010000236.1:0-1583 GCA_964623155.1 uncultured Gammaproteobacteria bacterium | reverse complement strand
AACAATAGCATAAAAAATCCGGAAGAAATAAACTATATCTGTTGCAAGACCATATTTTTTTTTCAGGCGCAAGTATTTTCGCTCAGCTTGAATGCGCTCCTCAAGATTTTTTGGGGCTTCAGCATATACAGGTGGAATCAGTCCTGGCAGATATTTAATGCGTTCTTTTTGCAGATCAGCCGGCAGAGTTTTTAAAAATCCCTGGCTCAAGGGTCGCAGGCCAATCAATGTCATTTCGCCTTTTACAATATTTATTAGCTGGGGTAATTCATCGATCCAGTATTTTCGCAGCCATTTGCCCCAGCGGGTAACGCGATAATCATTGTTGAGTTTGCCCATTTTGCCGATCGAGCCGGTTTTATAAAGATAGTCTTGGATAAGATGAGCGAATGGATACATAGTTCTGACTTTATAGAGTTTGATCAATGCGCCATTTTTTCCAATCCGCTGTTGACTAAAGAGTAATTTTCGGGCGGCAAGAACGTCGCTTAATTTGCCTGGAGGGCCACTTTTTTGAGCAGCTAGCCAAAAAAAATCGCCGCTTTCCCGATCTTCCAGAATTGTAAATCCGCTGTAGGCAAGGAGTCCTAGAATTTCCCCCTTTGAAGCGGTAGAAGGGTAAAACGTGGCAATTAGGATACCGTTTGCTGTGAGCTGATTATAGAATCGGCTGATGACGAGAAAAATATCATTTCGGGCATTTCTGTCGTGTAGGTAAACGAGAATCGCCGCGTCTTGGGTTGCATTTAGTGTTTGACCATTGCTAGAGTAGTATACAATAGGTTTAGCCAGCCGAAAGGCATGGCGGGTATGTTTTTTTATAAACTCGTTGGTGTACTGGCTGGGCAAAGCGCGCGCTTTTGTATTCATCTTAAGGAATAGAGAAATTATATCATGCAATCAGCTTCAGCCATATCGGCAACGGAAATTTTGGGAATCCGCATCCATATCCTAAGCAAACAGGAAGCGCTTCAGGCCGTGACCTTGGCGATCGAAAAAAAAAATAAACTTTATGCAGTAACCGTTAACCCGGAATTTGTCTTGACTGCCCAACAAGACAGTTCGTTTGCGGAAATTCTCAATCGTGCCGACTTTTCTTTTGCCGACGGCATAGGGTTGGTCTACGCTTCCTGGCTCAACCGTTTTCTAAATCGTACCAGCAGCATGCTGCTAGAGACAATTCCGGGCGTTGATTTGGTTGATCTACTGATCAATTATGCAGGGCAAAAAAAATTAGCCGTTTTTTTTCTAGGTGGAGATGAAGGGATGGCGGAGAAGACTGCCAGATATTTTCAAACAAAATATCCCGGTCTAGTGATTGCTGGATTTTTTGAAGGCAATGGTAGGGAAGCCGGCGACAATGAAACGCGCCAGGAAATTGCCAAAGCTAGCAATAAAGTTGGCGCAAAAATCGCTTTTCTTTTTGTTGCCTATGGTCATCCCAAGCAGGAAAAGTGGATCGCCCGAAATTTACCTTTTACTCCGGTTCGCTTTGCCATGGGAGTCGGCGGAGCATTTGATATCTTTGGAGGAAAAAAAGGAGCAACGCCTTCGCTACTTAGGCGGTTGGGTCTGGATTGGCT
>CAZUUL010000235.1:0-1591 GCA_964623155.1 uncultured Gammaproteobacteria bacterium | reverse complement strand
ATCATCCAGATGCGTGGCTTTGTCGAGCACGAAATTTATCAAACTGGAGTTGGTACTGCTCCTTCGGCAGCAGTATATGCGCAAAACGGTTTTATCACTCTCGCACCTGATTTTTTGGGCTACGGTGAATCCGATCCCGGCGCCAGCGACGACCTTCTTGACCGTTTTGAAAATCCTGTTGTCGTCTTAAACCTTTTGGCTTCTGTTCCATCTTTGCCCAAAGCCGATGCGGCTAATATTTTCTTATGGGGCCACAGTAATGGTGGACAAATTGTCCTCTCGGTTCTGGAAATTTCCGGCCGGCCGATTGCTACTGTTCTTTGGGCACCTGTTAGCAAAGCGTTTCCCTACTCGATCCTGTACTATACTGACCAAGCACCAGACGGTGGCAAGTATCTTCGCAAAATTATTGCTGATTTTGAAAGAAAAGGCTATGACGTGGATAACTATTCTATTACCACCTACCTGGCTGATATAACTGCTCCGCTTGAGTTGCACCAGGGAACAGATGATAAAGCTGTACCATTATCCTGGTCTAATGCTTTTGTAGAGAAGATGAAAACCCTGGGCAAAGACATAAGCTACTATGTTTATCCGGGCGCTGATCACAACCTTAGGGGCAGCTGGAATACGGTTGTCGCCCGCGATCTGGCTTTTTTTAAAAACCACATCAAGTGAAATTCACATATAATTCACCTTTTGTTTTCGCAAAACTCGCGACATGTCTCATATGATGTACAGCCCAATTCAACTTGTGCCAGTTCCATCATTTTGTTCATTGTAATGCATCAAATGGATTTTTATAACCTGTAGGTGAAATAGAAAAGGGATTTTCATAGCTTGCAGTTGGGGCGGTAAATTGTCAACTGCTCACGCGCTTGTCTTTTTGCAGCGAAAAGTAGGCGACTGTTCGATACTTTCTGCCTTCTTTAAGTAGGGCCCGGCCCAGATAAAATTCTCGGCTGACAGTAACTAATTCGTCAACCACCCGGCGGACACCGGATGGATTGGCGGCAATGTTGTAATCGATGAGGAAGACGGTCTTATTTCTGTCCCGGGGACTTTTTTTTAGCGATGTTTTAAAGGGAAATACTTCAATGGTATGCTGGTTATTTTTTATCTGCTGCAAAGGATGTTGAAAGCGAAACAAAAAGGCGGCTTTTTTACTTACCACATTAACACCGGTTCTTTTTTTAGCCGTAAAAAATTTCCCTTTCCAGGGCATGAAGTACCTTCTGACTAAAAGCATAAAAAAGTCAGTAACAGGATTAATTTGGGTTTTAAGCAGTCTCCCCCGATAAAAGCCAGCCAACGATTTTGGCGCTCTACTTTTTTGAAACAGGATTTTAAGTTGTTCCCAGCTGCGGCTGGTCAAAACCGGTTTAGGCATATCAAGATAAAAACCAATTGTAGGCAGTTTGTAATAAAAATGCAATTGGCAAATGTTAGAATAAAATCTATGAAAAGATATGGCATAATAGGTCTTTTGGCGTGTGCGTTGGGAGCGGCGAGCGCAGCAATTGCGCTTCTTTTACTTTCCCAGTTTCCTGCCAAAGATTCGCATGCACTGTTTGCGTCATTACGCAGAACC
>CAZUUL010000234.1:0-1594 GCA_964623155.1 uncultured Gammaproteobacteria bacterium | reverse complement strand
CATTCCTAAATATGAAATCGATTCTTCCAGTTGTACAAATTGTCGTTTCCAGCCTGCTTTTGCTGTCAATTCTTCTTCAAGGCAGGGGAGCGGGCTTAGGAGCGAGCTTTGGCGGAGGTGGAGAATTTTACCGGAGCAAACGAGGTATAGAACGACTGTTATTTAAAAGTACCATTGCCCTGGCTGTCTTATTCTTTCTTTCATCTCTTGCCAGTATACTTTTCTCCTAGAAAGAGGGCAGTTGCATGTTTTCTCGCACCATAAAATGGATGCGCTTTGTCATACGGCTCAGTTTAGCTTTTATCGGAAGGCATTTTCGCTTTATCGCCGCGAGCTTTGTTGCCGGTTTTTTTCTTTTTTTTATCATCATTCGCGTCTGGCCATTTGTTCTACCGCTCCTCTCGCCCGAGGTAAAGACAGTTGGAATTGTAGGAAACTATTCGCCATCCACGCTCCCGTATTCATTACAACGGCTCATCGGTATGGGACTTACCGAAATAGCGGAAGATGGAGAACCCAAGCCCGCGCTTGCCACGCGCTGGGAAGCAACCGACAGTGGCAAGCAATATAAATTTTATCTTAAAAGCGGACTCTACTGGCATGACGGTAAGGCTTTCACTGCTGCCGACGTCAACTACAATATCCACGGAGTAGATTTTGAAGTTTTAGATGATTACACCCTCCGAGCCGTCCTTAAGGAAGCGTTTGCTTCGCTTCCGGTTCTTCTTTCCCGGCCGCTATTTCGGGAGAATTTAACAGGATTGGGACCTTATAAAATAGAATCGATCGACCTGCGCGGCGATACTATCAAAACTCTCGAGCTGTCGCCCCTTGATGACTCTTTCCCCAAGCTTGTTCTTCATTTTTACCCGACGGAGAACGTAGCTACCACCGCCTTTAAACTCGGCGAAGTGGCTATTCTTGAAGATTTTACTTCAGCAGCTGACTTTCGCGACTGGAAAAATATCAAAGTTGAAGAACGCATCGATCATACGCGTTATGTAGCGCTTTTTTATAACACTAAAGACCAGTTTTTAAGCGAACGCAGCCACCGCCAGGCCCTAAGCTTTGCCGTACCAACGATTGAAGAAGAGGTTGCAACCGGGCCAATCAGTCCTCTTTCCTGGGCTTACAGCAACAAGGTCAGACAATATAAATTTGATCTGGCTGCGGCCAAACGCCTGCTTGGCAAAGACGGAATATCAACCCAAACTGCCAGTCTTACTTTGTCAACCTTTCCAAACTATCTGGCTCTGGCTAAACGGATTGCTGAATCGTGGCAAACACTCGGGTTGTCGGTTAATGTGAAAATTGAAAATTTTGTCCCGCCCGATTATCAGGTTTTTTTGGGCAGCCAGGAGATTCCGCCAGACCCGGACCAGTATGCCTACTGGCACTCGACCCAGGATACCAACATTACCAAACTTGATAATAAGCGAATTGATAAGCTGCTTGAAGACGGCAGGCGGGTACAAAACAAAGAAGAGCGATTGAAAATTTACACGGATTTTCAGCGCTATCTGGCTGAGGAAGCCCCGGCAACTTTCCTTTTTTATCCGAAAGTCTATACACTCAGGAGAAAGTAAAAAATTGG
>CAZUUL010000233.1:0-1598 GCA_964623155.1 uncultured Gammaproteobacteria bacterium | reverse complement strand
ATATCCAGAACTTACGGCACGCTTACATACGATATGACCAACCTGCTCAATGGCACGAATTTGCGTAACTTTAATGCACAGAGTATTGCCCAGAAGTAAAGTATAGTTAACAAGGCCGTTTGGAATTATTGCTTTGCAGCATTAGGAACCTGAGTTTTGGGTTCATTTCGCTGGGATTTGCAGCATCTTGCGGATAATTTTCTCATATTTTGATCCACCCATAGGTGCTTTCAGCTATTGGATGGATCAAAATATAACGTCAGTTCGATTTTTAACTAGATTATAAGCAATGCCTTAAGTTCATTTTCCCTCAAATTTAAGGATGGTTTCTTTGGTTGATGGGTATAAGCAATAAGTCCTGCCAATAAGTTAGCCAAGAAATTTAATGGGCTACGATGCCTTGAATGCTCAATCTGAGAAATGTTTTTTAACTGATCAAAGATGCTTTCGATAATACCTCTTCTTCGCAGTAAGATCTTATCTTTCAGGTGCATAAGCTTGTTTTTCATATTAGCCTTTAGTTTTGTAATCAATTGAACTCCCTTCTCCATTAGTTGTTCAAATAGAGCAGATGAGATGTAGCCTTTGTCTCCAAACAACTTTCCAGATAAACGTTCTGTTAGAGCAGGGACAGGTTTCCTATCATCGATATTACCCTGAGTAAGCATGTAGGCCAATAGTTGCCCCTCATCATTCACAACTATGTGGAGCTTAAAGCCATAAAAATAACCCACAGAAGTATGTCCCCGCTTTGCTATACCCTTGAATACTTTATGGTTATGAATGCGTCTTTGATGACATACCTGAAGGGAAGAAGAATCAACAAAAGAGATACCCGTGCACTGACCTAAACGACTCATGAGATAGCAGTGGAGGGGAAAAATCATCGCTGCTTTAAGTTCAACAAATCGATTATAACTCGGGAGATTAGGAAAATCTTTTTTTAAGTGGCTCAGAAGATATCTGTTATAGAAATTTTTGAAGTTTCTATATCCAACGATATGGAACAAAACAAGAATAGTCATAATCTCGCTTGGGCATAGTCCTGGAAGTCTTTTTGGTTCACCTTTGCCCTCATTAATCATCCGTTCTTTCCAATGGGGTTCGAATTTTTTCCAGAAATCGTCTATACTACAGAACAATTCAAGCAGGTCTATCATTTTTGCTTCCTCGAGTGTGTGATTTGTATGTTGAAAAAGCATTAACGCTCGTGGAAGCATTTTTCTTCAAGAGATTATAGATCCACTGTTTAGGTAAAAATTAGTGACCGATGGGAGCTTGACCGTAAGGTCTTGCAACCTTCGGCTTTTTCAACCGTGGTGCCATGGTGGTCGCCAGACCGTGCATCAGGCGTGGGATTAAGCGGGAAGAGTCGAACTCACGTTAGTGTATAACCTAGTAAGCCTAGGCGTTAAGAAATTGAACAGACTTGACGTTGCTCGCAGGTGTCGAATATCTTCTATTGCTGAAAGACTACTTGCAATCTTCCACCACAGCTCATCTGGAAGATTACAAATGTCCGGACGTATGTCACGCAACTTAGCTTGTATAGAAGGAAACATGCGCCCAATGCATTGGGCATATAGAGTGCTGTTTTC
>CAZUUL010000232.1:0-1604 GCA_964623155.1 uncultured Gammaproteobacteria bacterium | reverse complement strand
CAAAATTTTTTAGTATAATTCTTCTACTATGAAAGATATAAATTTTTCCTTTCGTTGTATTGCTTATCAAGAAAAAGATGATTCTTTCACCGGAGTATGTCTTGATTTGGATATTGTGGAAGAAGGACATACTAGCTTGGAAGAGGCAATTTTAAGTATCAACGATGCAATTTTATCTCATATTCAAGCAGCTGCTAAATTAGCTTTTCCTAAAGAATTAATTGCTAGATCAGCTCCAAAGGAATATTGGAATAAACTAAAAGAGATAACAAGGAAACGTACACCTAAAAAAGACCTTGAACCCTTTCAGTTTTTTACTACTAAAACTCCTTCTGGCCTCATATATGCCTAAATATAAACCACTTAAATATCGTGATGTTGTTACCATCCTTAATAATTTAGGCTTTATCCAGGAAAGCGGAACAGGTTCTTCACATCAAACATGGGTTTTAAAAAGAAATGACATAAGTTATGCTGTAACCGTTGCTTTCCATGGAACCAATCAAGAGTTTAGACCTGGAACTTTAGGATCCATAATTCGTCAAAGTGGTTATCCAAAAAAGGAATTCTACCAAGCATTAAAGAAATAGAAAATAATAGTCAGTTGATACAAAAGGAAATATCAGTGCACCATCTGGGACGATGTTCGAACCTACCTAACCTCCAAGATCACTCCTGAAGAGAAAAATAAGCTCTTAAATGCTATCTCTTACTTCAAAAAGAAGGAGGAGATGCAATGAGCTGGTTCCAAAAGCCCAAACTAGTGCAACAATCAATCCCTGATGCCGTATCTATTCTACACGATGAGAAGACTTTTTACAAACAGTTTACGCACGATTTATTAGAAGCTAGGCAGGAAGTTATTATTGAAAGCCCTTTTATCACTTATCGAAGATTAGAGCTATTAAAGCCTGTATTTGAGAAGCTAATATCCAGAGGCGTTGAGGTCTTTGTTATGACCAGACACCCACACGAACACGATATAGACATGGCAGAACAAGCAGAGGCCGGAATACGCTATTTTGAAGGCTTAGGAGTACAGGTTTTACTATGCGACGGCAACCATCACCGCAAACTTGCTATGATAGACAGAGAAATCTTATGGGAAGGAAGCCTTAATATCCTCTCTCAGTCGCATAGTCGTGAATTTATGAGGAGAATGGGAAGCAAGAATCAGAGATAATATCTATCCCTGAATGCATTAAGAGTGCTACAGCAACAAAAGGGAGTGAAAGAATTATTAAGAAGGAAAAGGCAACAAGTTTTAACTCTTTTCTAAAAGACCAAAGGGTAAAAAATAATTTAGAGTTCATCTGCTATTAGGCAGATGTGTGTATTATAAGCCATTTTTGGTATAATTGCTCTATGCCAGAAAGAGATAATCCAGATATAGCAAATTACATACTATCTCGAGCTTTTGGGGATAGTGGCACCCCTGCGAGTCAGGTGCTTGATGCATTTAGTAAAGCTGCAGACGACCAAATGAAAAGAAAAGGGGAAGAATTCATGCAGTATGCAGAGAATGATTTCCGTGAACGGGGAGGAAGGTTTATAACCTTACAAAATGATCCAGCGGTTGGATATAGAGAAGAGGTTATGCTATC
>CAZUUL010000231.1:0-1609 GCA_964623155.1 uncultured Gammaproteobacteria bacterium | reverse complement strand
ATTAAATAAGCGACTCGATATGTCAGAACCCGGGTTTTTCCTGAACCGGCGCCGGCTAAAATGAGCACGGCTCCGTCAGTGTGCCGGACTACCTGCTGCTGGTTTTGATTGAGGTCACTAAGAAGTTCAGAATGCATATCACATCCAAATGAACTATAATCTTATCACATGAAAAAGCCCCTAATCATCGGCAACTGGAAGAGCAATAAAACTCCGCTTGAAGCAGAGCAGTGGTTGAATACTTTTAAAAATCTGGGTGACTGGCCCGGGCCGGAAGTTGTTATTTGTGTCCCTTTTCCCGCCCTAACCATTTGTCAAACAATTATTGCCGAATTAAATCTGGCTTTTAAACTCGGGGTCCAGAATGTCTCTCCCTTTGACAGCGGAGCCTACACCGGTGAAGTTTCCGCCCGGATGCTGGCCGGTTTAGCCCAGTATTGTCTTATCGGGCATTCGGAAAGACGGAAATATTTTGCCGAAAGCGATGAAACAGTAAAGCTTAAAGTAAAGCAGGCCCAATCCGCAAACATCAGGCCAATCGTCTGTATTCAAGATGAATCAACTCCAGTTCCAGACAATGTTGACCTGATTGCTTATGAACCGATCTGGGCTATCGGAAGCGGAAAACCCGATACTCCCAAGCACGCAAGCCAAATGGCAGAAAATATTAGAAAGAAATATCCTGGCTCGCTTTTTATTTACGGGGGAAGCGTCACGGCTACTAACATTACCAGCTTTATCAGTCAAGCCAATATTGACGGTGTTTTACTTGGAGGAGCTAGTCTCGAAGCAAAAAGTTTTTATGAACTTGTCCGAAACGCCGCCACTATCCAAACGTAAACCCCGGATAATGCTCACACAGAGGGAGGGTGGTTCATATGGATCCTCGGCATTTTTACGGGCTAGACTTTGGTTCAGGCGGCATCGACCGCTGCTTCTTCTAACAACTATACTCCTTACGATAACTTTTATCATAGGAATAATATTTGCCGCGTTCAAACCCTACATCAACCTGGCCCTGGCATATGGCATAAGTCCTTCATTTGTCTATTCATTGATTGATTCTCGCCACTATAATCTGCGACAGAATGACGCCCGGACAAACATTTTGCTGCTGGGAATTCCCGGCGGAAATTATGAAGGTAAAGATCTTACCGACAGCATGCTGATAATGAGTATAAGCAGCCAAAGTTCATCTCCCAGTGTTTTTATTACCCTTCCGCGGGATATCTGGTCACCCACGATCAAAGACAAAATCAACAGCGCTTATCACTATGGTGAGGAAAAAAGGAAAGGTGGCGGGCTGGTTTTGGTTAAATCAACCGTCAATGAGGTGACAGGTTTGCCGATCCACTATGCTGTGGTTCTTGATTTTGCCCGATTTGTTGGGCTTATCGATATCCTCGGAGGCGTTGATGTGAAAATTGAACAGGCATTTGAAGACGATGACTTTCCCGTTAGCGGACGCGAAAATGATCTCTGCAACGCTGATCCCGAGTTTCGCTGCCGCTACAAAAAAATCCGTTTTGAAAAGGGAATCGAGCACATGGACGGTGAACGGGCACTTGAGTTTGCCCGGAGCCGCCATGCAAGCGATGATGAGGGAACT
>CAZUUL010000230.1:0-1635 GCA_964623155.1 uncultured Gammaproteobacteria bacterium | reverse complement strand
AATGCGTGATTACGATACTATTGCCGCGGCATTGACTGTAGCTGAAACCGGCCATTTAGTCTTTGCTACACTGCACACTAATTCTGCATCCCAATCTATTGATCGGATTGTTGACGTTTTTCCCTCTGTCCAACAAACTCAAATACGGATGCAGCTTGCAGGAACTTTAGTAGGGATTTGTTCTCAACGCCTTCTGCCCTCAACTTCGGGCGGGCGCATACCAGCGATCGAGCTTCTCCTTTCTTCCTCAGCAACCAGAAGCGCTATCCGTGACGGAAAAATGCACCTTTTGGATAACATTATTCTTACTTCCCGAGACCAGGGCATGATGCTTCTGGAAACATCACTCATTGAGCTTGTTCGTCAGGGAAAAATAACCAGCGAAGTAGCAGAACGTTATACTATCCGCCCCAAGGAGTTTACAAGATTGTTTAATGACCAAAAAAGATAATTTATGCCCTTTTTCAATTACAACGCGGTTGATAAAAAATTGCACCACCTAAGCGGTTTGGTAGAGGCTCCCAACGAAGGCTTTGCGGCTAAACTTCTGCGCGAGCGCGGTTTGTTTATTGTTTCCATCCGAGTCTACAGCATGCCGCTTAGCCAGCGGATAACGGCAAAATTTTCCCATGTCGGCTTTTCTGAAATAGTCACCTTTACCCGCCAGTTGTCGACCATGATAAATGCCGGCCTGCCTTTAACCGAATCGCTAAAAATTCTTGATGAACAGGCGGCAAATCCGGCGCTTAAAAAAGTCGTGGCTGATTTTCTCCATCAAATAGAGGGAGGGTCATCGTTTTCTTCGGCCATTGCTAAGTATCCGCAATATTTTTCGCCTATTTACCGTTCCCTAATCCAGGCCGGAGAAGCGGCGGGAATGCTTGACAATGTTTTACTTCGGCTGGCTGATAATCTGGAAAAGGAAAAAGAATTTAGGGGAAAAATCCGCGGCGCACTCATTTACCCAACCATAATTGTCATTGGCATGGGTATGCTGATGCTGGTGATGGTGGTATTTGTCTTTCCCCGTCTGACTGACTTGTACAAAGATTTAGGAGCTGAGACGCCGATAACCATGCGGGCCATGGTAGCGCTTTCTAACCTCTTGATCAACTTTTGGTGGGCGGGTATACTCCTGATGATTGCCCTTTTTTTCGCTTTTGGCCGTTTCAAACAGACCCAGCTTGGGATAAGAGTATTAGACTACATTGCACTCCACTTACCCATCTTTGGTGCGTTGCAAAAAAAAGTGATTATGGTTGAATTTACTCGGACGGCCGGAATTCTCATCGGCGCTGGCGTGCCCTTACTAGATGTACTCACTATTGTTAGTAAATCCATGGATAGCTATCAGTTCCAGGAAGCACTTCGGCGGGCGAAGACAAAAGTGGAGAAAGGTTTAAATCTCGGTAATGCTATTTCCATAGAAGCAACTTTTCCCCGGATTGTTCCCCAAATGATTATGGTCGGTGAAGCAACCGGAAAACTTGATGAAATTCTCGGTAAACTGTCGCGCTTTTTTGAAGTTGAAGTAGATCAGGCAACCAAGGCCTTGACAACTTCGCTAGAACCTTTAATAATGATTGTATTAGGAATTGGGGTGGGGTTTATGGTGTGGTCGGTTATCATACCTAT
>CAZUUL010000229.1:639-1643 GCA_964623155.1 uncultured Gammaproteobacteria bacterium | reverse complement strand
AAGACACCTTCATCCTCATGGCAGCCGAAACCGAGGAAGAAGCACGAGAACTGGAGAAACACGGCGTGAACAAAGTAGTTATGCCGCTTGCCCTTGAGGGCCAACATATTATCAATTACCTAAGCCGTGAATGGTTTCCAAAAAACGAGAAGTAATTTGCAATAATAACGGGTGACGCGCGTAGGGGGATGCTTTTTGGGGGAAAACGCGCGGCAGGACCCGTTGCTGAAAGTGCTCTTGACTTTCTGACCATATATCTTACTATATATTTATGCCCGCTATTATTTTGGCTGCCCTGGCTCTTTTAACGACCACCCTAATCAGCGGCGGTATTTTTGGCCCGACCGGCAATTCACTCATCCCCGACAACCAAGCCAGCGACTATGGCGGTGTCGCCTGCCTAGATGAATCAATGATCGGCTCAACCCCCCTGTTACGCGATATTCCAAAACCGGACAATACCAATCTGCCTTTTCCCAATAGTGGCCTTTGCGGCGGCCGGGGCGGTTCGTGCTCTGGCCCGGCAAGCGCAAATTATATGCCCATTGCCGGCGCGGAAAACGTGTTGACTGAACTTATCTGGCCATCAGCTCCCACAACCCGCCTGATGAAGCAAAAGTTACCAGCAGAGAATAAGTATGATGCCATCCGCGACCTGGTCTACCGCCCATCCTGCAACGACTGGTGTGCTCTGGGCCTACCTTATGGTGGAACATTTCACTGCGATTTCATTTTTCTTTATAAACCGGCCGCAAGTCCTATGGATAATCCGGAAAACTGGCAAACTAAAGACGGCGAACGCTATCCCAAAGACAGAAGTATTTTTCAGGTTTTGTTCCGCGAAGGCGGAACCATCCCCGATTACGCCGGGCAAACCGGCAGAAGGGCACCTCTGCGCTGCAGCCGGGTCACTCCAGCAGCCCAAGCAAAAACCGACGGCCTGGCCCTTGCCAAAGAGCTTCTTGCTCCTGTCTTTGCCCAGGAACCCGACGGCCAGCCAGGAA
>CAZUUL010000229.1:0-629 GCA_964623155.1 uncultured Gammaproteobacteria bacterium | reverse complement strand
CTTCGGCGCGACCTTCGCCCAGAAGACCAGGGCCGGCAAAAAATTGAAGCCAGCCATCCTTTTCGCAATCAAAACTATGAAGTTTATAAAAACTTATCAACTAAACTTCTTCCGACCGATGAAATCGTCTATTTAGTCGCTGGGGGAAAAGTCACTGAAGCAGAAAATTCTTCTGATAGTCTGTTTCCCATTGATTATCTGGAGTTTCGCCGTCTGGAAAATTTCCGGCCCCAGGGAAGAACCCTCCAGCTTGGCTCGTTTAAACCGTTTTTTGGCAAAGGCTGGTGGAAAAAATGGGTTGATGAAAGTAAACCCGCCATATATTTTTATCCGCCCCAGGATTTAACACTGTCTGTCAAACTCCAGACAAAAGGTAAAGTTGTTGTCTCTGAACCATTTTATGACCCAAAAACCGGCTGGCAAAATGTCCTCGCCCATCCTGACGGTACGTTAACATACCAAGCAAAAAACTATCCCTATTTATTTTATGAAGCTGTCCTTGATGATGTGTTTGTTGCATCTTTAGGTACAGTCGTTCCCGGGCATAATCTGGTTACTTATTTTGAAGACGTCCTGCCCAAAATGGGATTAAATCGCCAAGAAACCAGAGATTTTATTGATTACTGGAT
>CAZUUL010000228.1:0-1658 GCA_964623155.1 uncultured Gammaproteobacteria bacterium | reverse complement strand
AATCGTGGACGGTTGGATCAATAAGTTATTTCGCACATATCGTACAGGCAAAAACTGAACTAAAAACCTCTGCTGACAAATCATGTTGATAAATCCAGAAGGAATCATCTATGTCGGTGTAGAAAAAGCCCGCATACCTAGAATGTGGATCAGAAGAAATGGTTTTAGTAAACACATGCCCCGAAGCATAAGACTGTATGGAAATATACCCAGAGGGGCAACTGGGATATACAGGACTTGAACTATGTTTCACCTGGCACTTTGTAAAAACACCTCCTCCTCCAATCCCATCCACCGCCGTTTTAATCGCCGCCTGTCCTTGGAACAAGGTGGACGTGCCAGAAATCCCCTGGCTCGGCTTGCCAATTACGCCAAGGTCGCTGGCAAAAGAGCCGGATCCGCCGGGACCAGAACCGGGGTCAACAAACGATCGCGCCTCGCGCAAAAACAGCCCGCCAAAAAATGCTGACACGAGCACTACCACTGTTAAACCAACCGCAGTGCTGATATTGGTAAAAATAATTTTTTTCATAGAATTTTTGAATTTCTTCAATGCCCTTAATACATTAAAGCGTATTGGAGAAATTTTATTCTTAGGATACCTCGTCAGCTTGCTGCGAGGTAGTTCATTTACTTCTTGTTTTTTAACTTCATTTTCCGTTGGTTCAATCTTGTAGATTGAATCAGATATTGTAAACCACTTTAAAATTCCTACGTTCTGATTTAATCATGGGAAACATGTGGTTCAATCGTTGACGATTGAACCAATGCTGTATTTCGTTAGTTCAAGGCAAGTAACTTGAACCAAATGTTTAAACGCGTGGTTCAGGTTGCAAACCTTAAACCAACGACATTTGTGTTACCCACCGCGCTCCCCAGATACCAACCTCGCCTTGCGCACCCCCCTTGACAGACATAATGAATAAGCTATAATTATTTTAGAATTTACATTAAAAACACCTCTTCATGGTTCTGTCCTGAAGCGGTGTTTTTTATACTCAAGTTTTTTTTGCAAGTTGTCTATGAAAACTATTTTCTCTTTTGCTGTCTTTCTCAACAAAACTGAACACGTTTCAAAATATGGGCTAACAACTTTATTCAATTTGCCCCTATCGTATAAAAATTTAACTACCGAATAAAAATCTCCGTCGCTCGTTACGATAAGCGCTTCATCAAATCTTTTCTCATAGTAATCAATTACAATTTCCAAGACCATATCTGCATCTACATTGCCCTTATGACTCCCATCTCTCTTTGATAGTACTGGCTTAAATTTTAAAATATAACCATTTTTTTGCAACGAACTATATAAATCCTGATTCTGCGGGATATACCCGATAAATACATACGCCGTTGTAATCCCGTATTTCTCTGCTAAGTATCTTCTAAACTTTTTATAATCCAGCTTCCATCCCAAACTCTGCACCCCTAAGTTTAAGTTTTGGCTGTCAATATAAGCGTGATTGTTTTGTTTTTTACTCATTTTTCAACATACATTTGCCCTTGTTGGTCAAATGTTTAAATGCTGGGGTTCAGGTTGCAAACCTTAAACCAACTATCGGTGAAACCACTGTACCCGTCAGGTACAGGGGACTTGACAAAAAATATACACACATGCTATGCTCAACAGCAATGAAGCCTTCGGATGCCACACCGCC
>CAZUUL010000227.1:0-1669 GCA_964623155.1 uncultured Gammaproteobacteria bacterium | reverse complement strand
TAGTGGGTGTAACTTTCGGTGCCCATATTGTCAAAACCATAAAATTGTCGATAACGTATTAATGCATTCATCATCGATTCATTGATGGGAATCAGTTGTGTCTTTTGTCCTTTACCTGTTACTTGCCACCACCACTTACCACGAATTTGTTGAATACTTTGTATTGTTGGGTGCTGCTTATTCCTGATGTTTTAAATTAAATTTTATGGTATCCTGCGTGTCATTTTTATTAATCTCTCTTTAAAGCAACAAGGAAGTAAAGAATGACCGTCTCTATCGTAAAACAAAACAATGAATCCATTACACTACAAGTAACGATTCCATTCAACCGCTCTATGCTTAATTCAGAAAACGCAATTCAAGAAGCAGTCAATAAGATGGGCAATATAGCAACCGGTGAATTATTAAAGACATTTGATACAGAAGGTGAGGACATTGCACTTGGAGCAGTGAAGATGACAAGCAAAGGTCTAACCAATAAATGTTATCAAACACCTTATGGTGAGATTGAAATTGAGCGTCATATTTATCAAGCTTCTGTAGGTGGGGCGACATTTTGCCCATTAGAACGAGAAGCAAGAATTATATTAACATCGACACCACGATTTGCTGCAGAAATTAGCCATAAGATGGCAGAAATGGCTGCACCACATGTCATAAAAGATCTAGAAACAAATCATAATCGCAAGGTATCGCTTTCACTGATTCAGCGCATATCAGAAGCGGTGTCTGCGGTCGTGCAAATCAAAGAAGAGAGCTGGAGTTATCATGCGCCGGAAGTCAAAGAGTCAGAAATAAAAACGATAGGCATAGGCTTGGATGGAACGTGTATGTTGATGTGCGAAGGCAGCTATCGTCAAGCAATGGTAGGAACGATTTCGTTATATGATTCTGATGGAGAACGTCAGCATACTACATATATCGCCGCAGCACCTGAGTATGGAAAAGAAAATTTTAAACAGCGATTAACAAGAGAAATTGAAAGAACCAAAGTACTCTATCCATCTGCTATTAGAATAGGAATAGCAGATGGCGCGCATGATAATTGGGAGTTTTTAGAAAAATACACCAATAAGCAGACATTAGATTTTTACCATGCAACTGAATACCTAACAGACGTTGCTGATAGAATATTTACTGATCCTATAAAAAGAAAAGCGTGGCTTAATGATCGATGTCATCAGCTAAAACATACTCAAGATGCAGCAGCTAGCATACTTGCTGAAATGAAAGACTTTTTAAGTAATAAAATGACTGACACAACAGGCACTCCGTTTATGTTGGCTCATAATCAAGCGAATGTTGAGCTTGTTATGCAGGCAGAAGGAAGTACTGCCAAAGATAAATTGCAACTTGCAGATAATAAAAAAAATCGAGAAAAGAAAAAGAAATCTCTCGAAGCAGCGATTACCTATTTTCAAAACAATAATCAAAAATCTAGAATGAATTATTGGGAAAGTGTGGCAGTCAATCATGTGATTGGTTCTGGCGTGACAGAAGCAGCATGTAAAACTATTGTGAAACAACGTCTGTGCAAATCTGGCATGCGATGGAAAGACAAGGGAGCGACAGTGATTTTAAGCTTGCGCACACTTACTCATTCAACTGGGAGATGGGAGCAATTTTGGAAAAAGGTCAATCAATATGGATTTCCAATTGCTGCGTAAAC
>CAZUUL010000226.1:0-1671 GCA_964623155.1 uncultured Gammaproteobacteria bacterium | reverse complement strand
CGGCTTTGGCCGATAATTTTTTCTACGCGCCTTCTTTGGACGCTACAGGGATAAGATGGGCCGGGTGGCAAGATATAGGCCGAGAGACGAGCGTCTCGCCGACCTCAAACTGCACCATTACATCCAAATTCGGCCTGACCGATGTGACGATTCCCACCGTATCGCCAGGTATGTACAGTCCGAATAGGCCTTCAGTTACGGAACACGTTGTTTCGACCAACATTCCTGCCCTTATGTCCTTTATGTTCATTCTCCCTCCCTGTGATTTCTAATCTATATCACTATTGTATCACGGATAATGGTTTGTGTCAAGTGTTCCTGCAAAGTTTAAAAGGTTCCTGACTTTGTTTTTCGAGCCGTCCGAGCGAATACAGAGCGAATACAAAAGAGGTCAGCCCCGCCAATGGCGGGGCTGGGCGACCTGTCCGCCGTAGCTTTAGCGAAGGCGGAGCAAACCCTCTCGTCTTCAAAAAATGAGTTCGTATCTAGTTTCTTGGCTCCGCGCGCTTCACGCATTTAGAACCGCTATTCGGCAGATTCTCGGCAACATTTCTCCCTTCAAGATCGTGAACTACTGGTAGAAACACCGCAAATTACGAGCTGTGTGCCCCTGTGGCGAGAGATTGTCATCGGGGCACAGCTTATGCCCTTGGTGTCAGATTGACCCCTGCGTGACGAAAAACGAGAAGCCAAGATTACTCTGACTTCTTATTTTCCTCTGCATGAGCTGTGATCTCGATATTGCAACTCTTATGCTCCTTACACCACACCTCGCACTTTTCTGCTGTGATTTTATCTTGATAGTGAAAACCGCACTCCGAGCACTGGTATAGTTCTTTGTCGTTTTTCTGTATGACTTTGATCATGTTGATTTATTTTTTATGAAGAGTTGGGGTCAAATACTTTTCTACCAACGCATCAAACTTATCTAACAACTCTTGCGTGATGTTGAAAAACTTCAGATTTTGTACAGGTTCGACAATAAGGTGTCCTGGCTCGTTAGTAAACGGGTATTTGCTTGCCCTGTAATAAGGTTTCTCGGAACAGTTTACATAAAATACAAAGCACTCTTTCCAAGAATCTTTAATACGCGCCAGCTTCTTTGCGTCGTTTTCGTGGCCTGCGGGATTCCACCTAAATTTAACCTCGACCAAATATGGATTTCCCAATTTATCAATTACAAAGAAATCCGGGATAGAGCGAATCTTTTCACCAACTTCACTATTGCGCTTAAACGATTCCTCAATGCGAGCGAGGCCGGGTAGTATAGCTTCGTATCCGATTTTGAATATTTCATTTCCCGACTCTTTTAACAGATCATAAACCAACGACTCGGCCATCCGGCCCTTTAAGCTTGTTTCTCTCCATTCCTGTTTTTCGGCTTTATTGTTCATGAAAGTTTTAAAATTAGACTAAATCTGCTAACCTTATAAATCTTCCTTTCTCAAATCGTGCTTGGTCTATCCTCTTATATGACCATTCTTTACCAGTTAGTTTTGACACTTGTTTACACCATTCCTCGGCTCTTTTATCTTTGAGTTTTACATCAATATCTTCTCTGCCTTTCGTTTCAATAACCCAAGCCATATCCTTTGTTTTAGCGATAAAATCCGGTATATAGTTTCTTACAAATCCGTTTGTATCAATATACGGAATACGGAAATTGAGCGT
>CAZUUL010000225.1:0-1682 GCA_964623155.1 uncultured Gammaproteobacteria bacterium | reverse complement strand
AATTAAACTCAAGGATTTATTGTTTTGTAATTTAAAAACGATTCGTGCTTATCTCCTAAAAGAAGATTTTAAAAATTTCTGGGAATACAGCTCTGCAACCTGGGCTGCTAAATTCTTGGATGCCTGGTGTACTCAGGTGATGCGATCACGACTTGAGCCGATGAAAAAAGTGGCGAAAACAATTCGCTCTCATAAACAGCTAATCCTAAACTGGTTTGAGGCGAAAAATATCATTTCATTGGGAGCCGTAGAGGGTCAAAATAACAAAGCTAAAGTGGTTATCAGAAAATCATATGGATTTAAAACAGCAGAAATGCTCAAAATAGCGCTATATCACAAGCTTGGGAGGCTTCCGGTACCGGATTTAGCCCACAGATATTTTTAACGAGCCAATTAAAATTCCCAGAACGAAGAGCATTGGAGCAAAATCCAAAAGCATTGCGAGCATGGAAGAATAAACGATTCCCAGAAGTTCTAAAAATAGCCAAAAAGAAGCGTGCTTTGTTGTTTTATGCGGACGAAGCTATTATTTCCCTGATTCCTTATGTGGGAAAAACCTGGGCTTTTCCAAATAAAAAACCTATTGCTCGTGTTTCAGGAAGGCGTGGTCAAAATATTGGTATCACTGCTGCCGTTAACCAACAAGGAAGGTTATGTTTTGAGCTAACAAAAGAAAAAGAAAGATTTACTGCAAAAATATTTATTCGGTTTTTGAAAAAAATGATGAAACAGTTTTCAGATAGGTTTATTATCCTTATTGTTGATGGCGCCCCAACGCATACAGCTGGTCTTGTTCAAAAATTTGAACAGGAAAATAAAAAATTTCTGCAAATAGAAATTTTACCTGCATATTCTCCTGAGCTAAATCCGACAGAGAAATGTTGGCGGTTTTTAAAAACAAAAAAATTAGATGGATCGATGGCAATTGCTAAAGATGAATTACGTGATAAGACAAAAAAACATATGAGAGAAATAAAAAAAGACAAAGAAAGGATGTCATCGTTTTTTGAAGAATTGTAACCTAAGCTAGGTTACCTACTATAAGTGACATCTAGCAAATTATACAGAGGTCTGCATAGCGTCATCACTTCATAATGAGAAGTAATGCCAATATTATTTGACAGATCAATTCCCCGCTGCATGCTAGCACTGCCCCCTTATGGTATTATATAGTCTGCCGGTTGACCCGCTTCTGATATCTCAGCTTTAATTGCGTCTCCATGTTTGCCAAAATGCTCACCCACATCGGGGCGCGCCAACAATTCTCCTAAGATTAT
This sequence comes from uncultured Gammaproteobacteria bacterium, assembly GCA_964623155.1. Lineage (GTDB taxonomy): Bacteria > Patescibacteriota > Microgenomatia > CAZUUL01 > CAZUUL01 > CAZUUL01. Next base: position 405 of record CAZUUL010000225.1, on the reverse strand, counting down.
ACACGTCTCGATAGATAGTGAGGTGCCTGTTACACTGGCAGATAGCATAGCCAGATCATCCGGTAATATGACCTTATAATATTGTGCATCAAAAATATAGCGGATGCTTTCAGCATGGTCAGAACGAATAAGTGTCACCAGGTCAAACGATTTTAGTTGTGAAAAATATACTCTTCTAGCTTGTTCCGTATAAATTTTCCCCAAAGCAGAGAGACGGGCATTATTAACGGCAAACAATGAGGGATAGACGCCCTGAGCTTTGTGCTGTTTGAGGGAGGGTTTTGATTTACTACCAAGGTGAGGGAGGACATCCAAAATGGTGTCAGTTCGGACATAGCAGTCTGCTTTTCCCAAAAGGTGCTCGTCATAGTTAAGTGCAATAGAAAACGCTACCGCCGAGAACAC
>CAZUUL010000224.1:0-1695 GCA_964623155.1 uncultured Gammaproteobacteria bacterium | reverse complement strand
TCATATTCAGCCAATTTGCTGCCGATGTTTACTTTTTCAATTATTTTCAAACGCTCAGGATTTGCGCCGGTTGTGGCACTGGTAAAAAGCAGGCAGTAGGAATTTTTGTCGCTGCGTCCGACCCGGCCCCGCAGTTGATGAAGTTGAGCTAAACCAAAGCGTTCAGCTCCTTCAATAACCATGATTGTAGCGTTGGGAATATCGATGCCTACCTCAACCACTGGAGTTGCCACCAAAATATCGATCAACCCGCGCCGGAAATCAGTCAGCGTCTTGTCTTTTTCTTTAGTTTTAGTTTTTCCGTGAAGCAGAGCCAGTTTCAGGTCGGGAAAAACCGTTTGTTTAAGCCGGTTGAATTCAGTTGTCGCCGCCTTGATAGAAATTGCCGATTCTGACTCCGCGACCAACGGACAAATGATAAAGGTCTGGGTGTTTTGTTTTCTAATCCATGCGTACGCTTTTGCCCGTTTTTCCTCGGGGATGATCCAGGTTTTGACCAGTTTGCGCCCGGCCGGAAGTTGGTCAAGATATGACAATTCAAGTTCACCATAGAGAGTTAGGGCAACCGTGCGCGGAATAGGAGTGGCAGTCATGGTCAAAAGATGGGGGTGAACAGCCTTTTTCCTGAATAGGGCTCGCTGTTCAACCCCGAAGCGCTGCTGTTCGTCTATAACGACAAGAGCCAGATTATTAAATTTTATTGTTTGGTTTAGCAAAGCCTGGGTTCCAATTGTGATAGCTGGTTGGGTTGAAGCTTTAGTTTTTAAGCTACCTGTTCGAAGCTCAATACTTAGCCCGAGCGGTGCGAGTAAATTAGAAACAGTCTGAAAGTGTTGCTGGGCTAAAATTTCGGTTGGGGCCATGAGCGCCGATTGAAATCCGTTAAGGCAGGTAAGATACATGGCAATGGCCGCGACTACGGTTTTTCCGCTGCCGACATCACCCTCAAGCAATCTATTCATCGGCCGATCACTATGGAGATCACGAAAAATCTCGCTGACAGCCCTTTTTTGGGCTGGCGTTAGTTCAAATGGCAGGCGCTGCCAAAATGTTTGTATGTTGTCTTTGTATTTAACAATAGATAAACGATGGCTCACCTTTTCACTTTTCCAGCTTTGCCGTCTAATTTGTGAAGATAGTTGAATTAGCAAAAGTTCGTCAAAAGATAGCCGTTTTTTTGCAAGTTTAAGTTGTTCCATTGTATCGGGAAAATGAATCTGGGTTATTGCTTGATGAAGAGGAATAAGAGAATATTTTTTCAGGAAATGTGGGGGGAGATAGTCAACAAGCATGCTGGAATAATTTTTTAGTAACCAAGCGATCCGGCTGCGAAGCCATTTGGAGGAAATACCGGCGGTTTCCGGGTAAATAGGCACTAAACGGCCTGTATGGATAGCCGTTGGTTTGCGGATTTCATATTCTGGTTGGGTCATGATCATTTTTCCGGCGAATACGTCGACGCGGCCGGACAAATTTATCTCTGACCCTTGGGTCAGAGTTTTCTGGAGATAGGGCTGATTGAACCAGACGACATCAATTTTTCCTGAACTGTCGCTGACAGTCGTTTTTTGGATAAACATTCCTTTACGCGTATATTGATTGCGAAAGGCCTCAATTCTACAACGGATGGTTAGAGTTTCCCCGGCTTGTAGCGAGGCAATGGGAACTATGAGTGAATAATCGGCATAACGGACT
>CAZUUL010000223.1:0-1698 GCA_964623155.1 uncultured Gammaproteobacteria bacterium | reverse complement strand
TTAGGCTGCACGAGTGATCAAAAGTACCTATCAGATTCCCTACATTATTTCTGTACACGGATCTGAGTTGCCGACTGCGCAAAAAGATAAGCGTTATCTGGCTTTGACGATGGATGTCTTAAGACGAGCCCGCCGCATAGTACCAAACTCTTTTTGGACCAAAGAATGGATGTTTCAAATTTTTGGTGATGAGTTTCGTCAACAAGTTCGCGTGATTCCCGGCGGCGTCGATATAAAAAAGTTTAACCCAAATCTTGATACCCGTGATATTGATACTAAGTACGGACTCGATAGAAAGCGCATTGTCCTTTTTGCTGGAAAACTTACTGCTTATAAAGGTGTAAAACACCTAGTGCAAGCGGCCAAAAAAATTCCCGCCGAAGTTGTCATACTAGGAGAAGGGCCAGTTCGTGGAGAACTAGAAAAAAAAGCCAAAGATTTAGGGGTAAAAAATATACAGTTTATTGGTCATTTGGGTACAAGTAGAGATTTAAATAAATTTTATAATCGCGCCGATGTTTTTGTTGCACCGTCGGTTTGGGATGAGCCGTTGGGTCTGGTTATCCTAGAAGCCATGGCCTGTAAAACGCCTGTGGTAGTTACGAGAAAAGGTGGAATACCCCTGGCAGTCAAAGAGGGAGTAAATGGATTATTCATCCGCCCGAGAAATAGCGCCGATATTGTTGAGAAAGTAAACAAATTACTATCCGATGATGCGATGCGGCATCGGATGGGGGAAATGGCCAGAAAAATTGTCGAGCAGCGTTTTTCCTGGTTCGATATAGCAACGCAATTTATAACTATGTACGAGAAATTCCAAATCGGAGCAAACAATAAATGAAAATTGCCATCCTTGCTCCCCTTAAGCGGGAGCTATCTTTAGATACCAAAGGTGGTCGTCCACGGATTGTCTATAACTTGGTAGAAGGATTGGTTTCTCGCGAGCACGAGGTAACTGTCTTTGGGACAGGTGATTCGAAAATAAGCGCACACCTAGTCCAAGTTATCCCCAAAGCACTTTTCCACTTACCGCCAGTGGAGAATGATTTTTATAGACATCTAATTTACCTGTGTCGTATGCTGGAGATACTTCGGCAGCACAAAGGTGACTTTGATATCGTTCATAACCATTTGTATCCTGAAGTTCTGCCACTTCTTATTGCCTCGGAGCTTGATACTCCATTTCTTACAACCATACACACGCAGATGACCGAGGAGTTGGGTAACTTTTTTAAAGATTATCCACAAACGTTCTTTGCTCCCATTTCAAACCGCCAAAAAGAACTCTATTCTGGACTCTCGTATACCAAGACTGTTTACAATGGCATAGACGAAAAACAATTTCGTTTTAGTAGCAGGGATGGTGAGTATCTTCTTTTTGTAGGTCGCATCAGAGAAATTATCACGGGACCGAATGGCGAAAAAATTGACCCCAAAGGAGTCACTCACGCCATTCACGTTGCCCAAAAAAGTGGAGAAAAACTAAAAATTCTTGGAAACGTTGAGTCCTACCCTTTTTTTCTTCGAGAAATTCAGCCGCATTTATCAGATCAAATTGAGTTTGTCGGTGACCCGCATTCTGTCGAAGGTAGTCTATCGCTTGCTGAGCGTGTTGTGCTCTATCAGGGTGCTAAAGCTGTTCTTCTTCCGGTACAGTGGGAGGCGCCGTTTGGTATCGTGATGATAGAAGCTATGTCT
>CAZUUL010000222.1:0-1707 GCA_964623155.1 uncultured Gammaproteobacteria bacterium | reverse complement strand
CTATCAGAAGAAATTATCAGAGGGAAAATCAAAGCTTTGGGCATTGCGATGCCTCCCGACTTTCCCAAAATTGACTAAATTTTCATTTCTCCATTAAGAATGGATTGATAAATCAACACATTGTTCTTTTTAGAGGGTTACTGAAACAGGTACAATAGGATTGTGGTGTATATCCGGCAAACCAAAGCACGCAATTCCACCTGTTTCCAGATCGGAGAAAAACATTCAGGCCGATTCCTTCTAAAAAAGCATGTGGGATGCGCCTCTGCTCCTGAAAAAATTGAAGTTCTACGCTTAAAGGCCAAACAAGTGCTTCATGAGGTGAAATACGGTAATCAACTGTCTTTACTTGAAAACGTGACTCCTCCGGTTGCCAAACTTACCGCCTGGAGAATTACCGGGTACACCCTTGTCTTTGGGACAGTCTATGACCGGATCGGTTTCCCCAACAATCTGCTTCGTGACCTGGTAATAGCCAGGATTGTGTATCCCAAAAGCAAACTGGCAACAATCCGCTATCTTGCCAGGTATTTAGGCATCACCATCGGCAAGAATCGCCTGTTTCGTTTCTTGGATACTTTAGATAAGGAGAAGTTAACCGGGATTGCCTTTGATTTTATTGCCCGCCGCCACTCCCAAGGTATCTCTGTTTGCTTCTATGATGTCACCACTCTTTACTTTGAAACAGCCAATGACGATGACTTTCGTCAAAAAGGCTTTTCCAAGGATCACCGCTTTGATGTTCCCCAGATTCTCGTTGGACTCTTTGTTGATAACAACGGTTATCCCTTTGACTTTGACTTTTTTGAGGGTAAGACCTTTGAAGGCCACACCTTCACCCGTGCCATCGATAACATTCGAAGTAAATACCGTTTTCCTACACTCACGGTTGTAGCTGATGCCGGAATGCTATCTTCTGATAATTTAGACTATTTAGATTCAATTGAGGTTAGCTACATTGTGGGAGCAAGGCTAAAAAACCTACCGCAAAAGGTCACCGAAGAAATTCTTCATTACCAGTACCAACGACAACCTGTTTTTCAAACCATTATGGACAATCAGCAACTGATTGTCGATTATTCTTCTGACAGGGCTAAGCTTGATGCCAAAAACAGGGATCGGCTCGTTACTAAACTTAAACGGAAACTGACTGACAGAGAGACAGTTGTCCGTAAAAGCAAATATCTTCTCATTCATGGAGAAAGTGAGGTCAAAGGGATTGATGAGGCTAAGATTGAGTTTGACCGGCAGTTTGACGGACTTAAAGGGTATCTGACTAACCTGGGGAATCCCAATTCACCAACGGAAATTATTGAGCAATACCACAAATTGTGGCAGGTGAAAAAAGCTTTCCGCATGTCCAAACATGATTTGAGGCAGAGGCCCATCTTTCACTACCAAAAAGACCGGATTAAAGCTCATTTAGCCTTATGTTTTGTTAGCTTACTGGTAATGAAAGAGGCGGAAAGACATCTTAAAAAGATTGACTGTTCTCTTGAACAGGCGATTGAATTACTGGGTAAGGTAGGACAGGGGAAAGTCAGAGTAGGCAAGGTGGAATTAATTACAGAAAGTGAACTGGAACAAAGAACTCAACAAATCCTTAATCTATTTATGGGGCACTGAAGTGGTAAAGTCGGGAAAATTATCATAGGGAAAATCAAAGCTTTGGGCATTGCGATGCCTCAAGAGACAACTTTGTAACCG
>CAZUUL010000221.1:1065-1709 GCA_964623155.1 uncultured Gammaproteobacteria bacterium | reverse complement strand
TTTTCAAACACATCTACCATATTCTATGGCAACGCGTACATTTAAACCCAGCAAAAAGTCATTCTCGGTTAATGACTTTGTCGGTAAGCCCGAGAGTGGCTCTGTTGCGGAACAAGAGGTTGCCCCGGCAGCAAAATCTTCTCCTGAAATTCCGCTCCATCCGGCCGTTACTCCCATAACGCCTGTACGACCTGCCCTTCCAACTGTAGAGCAGTTTAACCGCTTCAGCCAGGGAGCGTTTAATCGAAATGTTGATAGCGGACCGACCGAAGAAGTCACCGGCTCGCTCGATATCATGCCAGAAGGCCATGGATTCTTGCGCCCTAAATTCCTTCCCTCGGCTGACGATATTTATATTTCCCAATCGCAGATCCGGAAATTCATTCTCCGGCCAGGCGATATGGTGACCGGCCAGGCCCGTCCTCCCAAAGACAACGAACGCTATTTCGGCCTGCTAAAAGTTGCAAAAGTCAATGACTTACCGGCCGAGGACTCACCCAAACGCAAACGGTTTGAGGCTTTGACTTCGCTTTACCCCAACCGGCAATTGAAGCTGGAAACGGGCAAGACCCCGCTTTCAACCCGGATCATAGATTTGTTGTCACCGGTTGGTTTTGGCCAGCGGGGATTAATCGTTTCACCAC
>CAZUUL010000221.1:0-1055 GCA_964623155.1 uncultured Gammaproteobacteria bacterium | reverse complement strand
TCACCACCCAAAGCAGGCAAGACCACTATTCTTAAAGAAATCGCGAATGGCATCACCAGCAATTTCCCGAAAACCCATCTGATTGCCGCTCTTATAGGCGAACGGCCTGAAGAAGTGACCGATATCACGCGTTCGGTTCGGGGAGAAGTCATTGCCAGCAACTTCGACGAATCGCCCGAAGCCCAAACGCGGGTGGCCGAGATTGCCCTAGAGAAAAAAAAAAGGCTGGTAGAAACTGGTAAAGACGTCATCATTCTCTTAGATTCAATCACTCGCCTTGCCCGGGCTTACAATTTAGTCGTCAATCCTTCAGGGAGAACCCTTTCAGGAGGATTTGATCCGGCAGCGCTTTATCCGGCCAAGCGATTTTTAGGAGCAGCCAGAAATTGCGAAGAAGGCGGGTCGCTGACTATTCTCGGTACGGCTCTGGTAGATACTGGCAGCCGGATGGATGACTTGATTTATGAAGAATTTAAAGGAACCGGAAACATGGAACTCCACCTGGACCGGGGTCTGGCCGACCGCCGCATCTATCCAGCAATTGATGTTGTTCGCTCCGGCACCCGCCAGGAGGAACTTTTGCTTTTGCCCGAGATTTTAAAGAAAGTCGTGACCCTGCGGCACATGCTTTCGCTTCTGTCCGAAGGCGAAGAGCGAGCTATGGCTCTTATTGATCGACTGTCAAAGTCGGATAGCAATAAGGATTTTCTGGATAGCTTAAGCAAAGGATGAGCATGAGCTTGCAAGAGGAAACAGGACTGAACCAACCCCTTCCAAGCCGCAGGAGGGGGAAACGGCGCTGGGAAAACTTCAGTTTATCCTTGTCCAGCCTGATTTTTGCCTTGAGGCAGGGAATCATCCGTTCGCTTAATGATTCGCGCGATACGCTGGCTGATATCAGACCGTTTGTGCACATCTACTGGGCTTATTTGCAAAAAAAAACCCGCAACTATGCCTGGCGTTTTGAAACAGTCAAGGATTTTTTATTTTCTTTCTTGTTCTGTTAAATGGGCCGTTAAAGTCATTCTTTTTTCCTGGTCTTGGTCATTCCTCCC
>CAZUUL010000220.1:665-1749 GCA_964623155.1 uncultured Gammaproteobacteria bacterium | reverse complement strand
GATTTAAAAATACGCGGAGCCGGCGAACTTTTTGGGTTCAAACAGCACGGGCTGGTACGTTTGAAAATTGCCAACATCTTTGATGCCAGTCTGGTTTTGCTGGTAAAGACGGCTGTAACTGACATTCTGACCCACGACTCCAGCCTGGCCCATTACCCGCACTTGAAACAAATGCTTCAAACAAGTAAAATAGCCAATGTTACACAAGATTAATTAAAATGTATGGCTCCTTTACCAAAACGTCGCCATTCAACACGAAGACAAGGTAAACGGCAACACGCCCTCATCCGCCGTGATATAACCATAAGCAAATGTAAACGCTGCGGCGCAGCTAAATTGCCGCACCAGGTGTGTCCCGAGTGTGGATTTTATACTGAAAGTGTGCAAGTAACGATTGCGCCGAAGCGGAAAATATGAAAACTATCCACGATCCCCGGCATCGCCGACGCGTGGAAATCATGCGGCGCCTGTTTGCTTTGAGTTTCAGCCAAAAGCAAACCAAATCTAGAACTACGGCTATTTTCTCCCGCCAACCGGAAATTGACGAGCTCATCAAAAAGGCCGCCCCCCAGTGGCCGCTATCTAAAATTGCCAAAATCGACCTTGCCATTCTTCGCTTAAGCGTCTTTGAACTCGCCATTGAAAAAAAACAGCCTCCAAAAGTCATCATTGATGAAGCGGTGGAACTCGCTAAAGAATATGGAGGAGAAGGCAGCCCCCCGTTTGTCAATGGCGTACTCGGCACTATTTACTCATGGACAGAAAAGTCACGTTAAGCACTAAATTATTGCAAGATTCTTTGGGAGTGGCGTTTAAAGACGCCCAGCTCCTGGTTGAAGCGCTCACCCACCGCTCATATTTAAATGAAGCCAGGATGCCAACCCGTTCGAACGAGCGACTGGAATTTTTAGGTGACGCAATTTTATCTTTTATAATTTCTCATTATCTTTTCCAAAAATTTTCCGATATTCCCGAGGGTGAATTGACTAATCTCCGTTCGGCAACTGTCAAAACCCCAACTCTTGCTCTGGCGGCTAGAAATCTCCGATTGGGGGACTATCTGCGCATGAGCCGCGGAGAAGAG
>CAZUUL010000220.1:0-655 GCA_964623155.1 uncultured Gammaproteobacteria bacterium | reverse complement strand
GAGAAGAGGATAGCGGGGGCAAACAAAATGATTCGCTTTTGGCAGACACATTTGAGGCAGTCGTCGGGGCGATTTTTTTAGATCAGGGTCTAGCAGGGGCACGTTTATTTGTCGGAAAACATCTCATGCCGATCATACCCAGGATCATTGCAACTAAAGGCTACCTGGATTTTAAAAGCGAACTTCAGGAAACCATCCAAGCCTCATACCGCATCTCGCCAGTCTATAAAGTTGTTGATGAACACGGACCAGATCACGCCAAGATGTTTGATGTTGCCGTCTTTGTTCGCGACGAAAAATTAGGGCACGGTGTAGGCCGAAGCAAGCAGATGGCAGAACAACTGGCAGCCAAGGCAGCGCTTGAGAAGTTGAATAAAACTTGATACAATATTTTATATGGCTACCACAATCCGCTTGAGCCGCTTTGGAACAAAAGGCAAACCGTCGTATCGCATAGGCATCTATGAAAAACGGAGTAAACGCGATGGTCGAGTCATTGAATACATAGGCTTTTATAATCCCGCAGCTGGGGCAAAAGGAATCAATTATAATAAGGAGCGCTGGGCGTACTGGATCTCTGTTGGAGCAAAACTGAGTCCCAGCATGGCCTCACTTTTAAAGGAAATCAATGGATGATCATTTGCATTTTATTTTG
>CAZUUL010000219.1:1108-1755 GCA_964623155.1 uncultured Gammaproteobacteria bacterium | reverse complement strand
CCTGTCCGAAACCTGCTGTTGCCAAGTCAACAGACGTCCATTCATTGACAGGTCTCATCCCCGGATTTACCTCCCCCTGCAGATCTATACCTGTGAGTGTACCTATACCAAACTTCTGCAAATAATCTATAAGCTTTTCTACGCCAAGTTTTTCTGCCACCCAAATCATTCCCACGTTGTCCGAATGTTGGATAATTTCAGTGGCAGTTGTATTAGGGTAATACCTCTCGTTCCAGGTTTTTAAGGTATATTCTGCAATTCTGCGAGGGCCGGCGCACTCGTCGCATTTACTATCACTCTCAACAACCTTTGCATCCAAAGCCGCACTCATCACCAAAACCTTAAAAATTGATCCGGGCTCAAAAGAACTTACAACCCCTTGATTGGCAAATAAAGCCTGATCACTTTGAGAAAAACGGTTAGGGTCAAAAGAAGGAAGAGAAGCCATACCTAAAATCGCTCCGTCTTGTGGACGCATGATAAGAACCGTCCCTCCGGATGCTCCATACTTTGCCAACCCTTCTTTCAAATGCTTCTCCAGAACAAATTGAACTGAGCGGTCAATATGAGTCACAAGGTTTAAACCATCCGATGCCGCAATTTTGTTTAAGATTCCGATAAATATGGGGTTACCAGCGGCGTCTTTC
>CAZUUL010000219.1:0-1098 GCA_964623155.1 uncultured Gammaproteobacteria bacterium | reverse complement strand
TGCGCTTCGAGCTGACGGACTGGCAGGCCAACGAGATCGTGCGCCCGCTCTTCCAGAAAGCTTTAAATCATAATATCCCTCATTGCCAGAATAGCCGCGGTCGCCTCCCCCTTCGTCTTCACCGACAAAACCCAATAGGTGTGCGGCCATTGAAGCCTCCGGATACATCCTTGCCTCCTCAAGGTCAAATCCTATTCCGGAAATAGCCAAGCTTGCAATTTTCTCCTTTGCTTCCCTGCTCACTTTGTGCATGATAGGAACCCAGCGCACATCCGTCCTGGTAAAAAGTTTTTTTAACCGCTCTTCCTCGTCCAACAAAACTTCTTTTTTCACTGCTGCTGAACTTGTCGCCTCAATTGACTCTGAAACCAAAAACGGTGCAAGTTGTGCTGCTACTTTATTCATATCTTGTAAATCTGGTAATGATGCCCAAACAAGCCAGGATTCCATCGAAGAGGCCAACGGAAAACCGTCGGAGGTAAAAATAGCGCCTCGGTGAGCGGGAATGTCTGTTGTGGTACGATGCTGGCTTGAAGCAATTTTAGCCAAGGCGTCCCCTTGCAAAACCTGCCAATTGAAAAGTTTAAAAAGAAGAAGAAATCCTCCTAAAAAAAAGACAAAAAGAATAAACCTGATCCTTGCATTGTTCACTGTACAGTAGGAACAGCAGCGATAGGTGCTGTAATGTCAATATAAAGCAATGACTCGGGTTTGACCATACCCAAACTTTCAGCCATTGAGGCAATATTGGTCAAGGAGGAGTGGCGGGACATCTCCTGTTTTATTGTCTGATTATTTCTTGAGAGAGCTGCCGCCTGTTTCTCAAGTCCTGAAAGTTCATTCCCACGCACAGCCAAAATATTGCTCATCATAAGCTGGATGCCGATAACGGCTGCTAGTAGTCCAAAAACAACTAGCCAAATTTTGCTAGTCTTGAGTTTTAAGTTTTCAGTTTTAAGTTTCATCTTTCTCTGTATCTATATCTTTATCTTCTCTCTCCTACTCTCAACTTTGCACTCCTTGCTCTCGGATTTTCTTCTATCTCCATTTCTCTTGGTACGATAGGATGGTCTGTTATATCTTCTAAAACACCATCTT
>CAZUUL010000218.1:0-1762 GCA_964623155.1 uncultured Gammaproteobacteria bacterium | reverse complement strand
GAGATACGGCTTTTGCAGCGTCGATGACCCGCCGGATATCATCAAAAACGATTTCTCTGTTTGGTTCACTTACCGCAACTATACCATGCGAATTTTGCGATGCTATGTGCGATCCGCCAATGGTTACAAAAGCATTTGCCACCTGGTAACCGGCCATTCGTTCAGCTGCTTCAAGGCTTTGGAGAATAGTTGCAGTAGTTTCCTCGATATCCACAATCTGCCCTTTCCGAATTCCCCGGCTGGGAACGGTAGAAACACCAATAATATGAAGAGGACCTTCTTCTCCAATGCTGGCTATAAGAGTAGTAATTTTAGCTGTACCGATGTCTATGCCTACCAGTGCGCGATTTTTATTCATTGTGCTAGTTTAAAATGTAACCACTGGTTTATCGTATAAAATATCCACGCGTTTGGGAAATTTACCCTCTATTCTAAAGCTTTGAAACATCATTTGTAAAGAGGAGACGGCAATCGTCGGATTAATTGCCGTTGAGTAACTTATCAGCACACCCGCCGTGGTTTTAAGCTCTGCCCGGTCTCTGGCGTAAACTTTTATATCAGTAATCTCTATTTCCTGGTTTTTTAATAATAGAAGTAAGGGAAAAAAATTGTGCGCAAGGCTAGCTTCAAACTGATAACCTGTGCCAAGATTGTCAAATAAACCTGTTATGACGGGGAGGTTTTGTTTTTTGCTATAAACGGAAAAAATCAAACCGGTTGGATCAATGACATAAAACAAATTGGCCTGTTCGATTTGGGCAAGCGGTTGCTTTTTTTTAATTTGAACGTGTACGGTCCTGGGATATTCTTTGACGATTTTAACCGAATCAACTCGAATGTATCTGTTTTTAACATCTTGTTCTAAAGCGCCGGTGTTTAAAAATATAAGATTAACGCCCCTAAGTTTCTCTATCTCGTCTGAAAATTCCCAATCGCCATCAACAAATACGCTTTGAACCGTAAAATACTGATTAAAAGACGATATTAAATAAAGCAGTATGAAAATTAAAGCAATTATTGATAATCCTGTTATAAGAATCCTCTCAATATATTGTAGACTGGTTATTTTTTTGACAATAGCCAGCGACAATCTCTGCCATGATTGAGGAGGCATGTTGAATAACCAGCGTCTTCGCTTGTGGCGCATGGGATTTATAGATGTGAGCATGCTCTACCATATATTCTATAGTATGGAACAGTTTTTCTGATAGCTCTTCTTGGGAAAGCGTCCGGGCTAAGCCGCATTGACTTAAAAGCTTTGCGTGTTGTATTTGTTCTCCTCCTCCTGACCATGCTAGAGGAATAAGTAGAGCCGGCGTGCCAAAAAAGGCCAGTTCAGTAATCGTGTTGGCCCCCGCCCGGCATACGATGAGGCTGGCGTTTCGGTATAACCAGCCTACCCGGCCTGCATCAACATAGGGAAAGATATGATATCGGCGCTTATTGGCCGGAGGCAGATTGTCTTTTAAACCAACAAGATAATCATAATCATTAGTTAACTTTGAATCACCGCTCTGATGTACGACTTCATAGGCACTAGTAAGAGCAGTAAGAAAGACTGCCACGGCCCGGTTGATGGTATGGGCACCAAGACTGCCTCCGCATATGTAAATTAGTGGCCGTCTACCCTCCCAATCGGCGAGTTTAGTTTCTTTAAATAGATCTTTTCGCAGCGGATTTCCGGTCAGAACTGTCTTGTTAGTTGGGAAAAAAGCCAGGGTCTGGGGCCAGGCAACACAAATTTTGTTTGCTATCATGGAGA
>CAZUUL010000217.1:0-1785 GCA_964623155.1 uncultured Gammaproteobacteria bacterium | reverse complement strand
AAATCTAGATTTTCCTTCTTGCACCACAGTAAGTTTATCTTCTCCATTATCTTCATCTTCTTCAACTTTTACCTCTTGCCAATAGAAACCATTATGAGAAATATTGGTTAGTTCTAAGAGCATTTGAGCAATGGGTCTTCTCGCTGCAGCCTCAGCAAGTATACTATCGACGTCTTCTCTTAAGAGGTCTTCTAAAAATGCATCTTTCTGTTCTAGGATTTCTACAATAGTTGTCGCTGCCCGTTTGCTTTCTACACACCGAAGTAAATCTAAGACTATAGTATATTTCCACTTGGAGAGGGTTAATAACTCTTTTACTTCTTGTTGATCATCAGGAGGTATAGTACTTAATACATAATTTATAAGCTCGTCAGCTGCAGTATTTGCTTCTTGTACAACTGGGTGTTCTGCACTTGGATAGTGATCAAAAATGTGATTATCGTATACTGACTCACCTCCTATTCCATGGGAACTTAAAAAAGCTCTATCTGTTGAGCGCTGGAAGTTAATAAAAATGGGAAGTAATTCTCTCCATGTTTTATTAACTATTTCGATGTCACTATCATTCCTACTAGATAAGGCTTCAGCTTGCAGAGTACACCTTGCTATACCAGACTGCTCATAGATTGCTGTTACCAATGCTTCTTTATCTTCTACCTTTGCTACTTCTAACTCTTCATCTGCTTTAAGTGTACGTAATTTTACTTGCACTTGATATTCACCTGGAAAAGCAACTTCCATCAATGATCGATTATCTCTATCAAGAAATATTACTTGAGGGTGGTTGGTTCTTTTGGAAATGAATTGTAAACTAAAATCAAGTGATTCAGGGTCAACAGGACCATATTGAAAAAGAAATCTACTAGCATCACTTGACATGTCATGAATCATCCTAATAGCACCTCTAGGCCTAACACGAATACTTCTTGTTATACCATTAGGAAGTTGTTGCTCGCTATGTAAGCTACCCCATGGTGTTTTATTCCATTCTGGTTGTGACATACGCATGTTATTATACCACGGAGTAAGAGGTCTTTCAACTATAGGTCGAAGCATTTCCTAAGCAGTAACCCTACATACACCTCCGAAATGTATTAGCTTGAATACCTCATTCCCTATTGCATCCAGTACTTATCTTAACTACGATAGTTATGTATATGCTTTCATCTTCACAGGTAAATAAAAAATATGAAAAAGAATAATCAATTACAAATATTTAGAAATTTCGTAATCTTTAAAACAGGAGAAGGAAAAATAAATATTGATGTTTATTTTGCTTATGATACGTTGTGGCTTACCCAAAAAGTAATAGCAGAATTGTTTGATACTACCAAGCAAAATATCAGTTTACATTTAATAAATATTTTTAATGATGACGAACTAAAAAAACAATCAGTTGTCAAGGATTTCTTGACAACTGCCACCGACGGAAAAATGTATCAGACACAGTTTTACTCACTTGATGCAATTATTGCTGTTGGATATAGAGTAAATTCTAAACTAGCGACCAAGTTTAGAATATGGGCAACTGGAATTTTACGAGAATTTATTATAAAAGGCTTTACTATGGACGATGAACGTCTAAAACAAATCCAATATTTTGGTAAAGATTACTTCGAAGAGTTGCTGGAAAGAATAAGGGAAATTCGCGCCAGTGAAAGAAGGTTTTATCAAAAAATTACAGATATTTACTCACTTTCAGCAGATTATGATAGAGATTCACAAATCACAAAAGATTTTTTTGCCACTGTGCAAAATAAGCTTCATTGGGCAATCACAGGAAAA
>CAZUUL010000216.1:0-1799 GCA_964623155.1 uncultured Gammaproteobacteria bacterium | reverse complement strand
GATCGGTATAAAAACGCATCACGTTCTCCTGCCCAACACCCACGTCTCCCATTCCCTCTATTCCTTCCGTTTGTTTATCCCAGGCTACTTCAAATAAATCATTATTACCAAGAACATGAGGCAGAATCAGATGCGATGCATACCCAGCTTGTTTTATGCCCCTGTCTATTACCTGTTTAAGAAGATTATATTCAGCAACATCAGCAGATTTACTAAGATCAAAGGCCAAGTTTACATCGCCATCGCCAAAATCAAACAACTTCTGCCCTGAGAGGTACTTGTTAATAAGCTCATATCGTGCATCCTGAAAGGCTGGCGTGCCATAATGACTCTTTACTGCCAACGCTTCATCGTGCGAACGACTCATAAACCCATTCACTTGAGCTTTGGCTGAAGTCAGCTTAGCAAGTTCCTTTTGTTGATCGGAATTTAATGTCCCTCCGCCAGCTATTACTTTATTTAGCTGGTCAATTGCTTGATCTGTTACTCCAGCAGTTGACTTGGCTTCTTCCCAGACCACTTGCACCAGCTCATCCCGCTCAACCACCCTTTCTGGGTTTTGTAAAAAGTGTCTTAAAAGCTTAAATTCTCCTGCAGTAAACCGGTCAGAGATTACAGTCTCACCTTTAATAATGTCATTGCTTGCCGAGTTAAATTGCAGCTTGTTTGCCCCAACTCCTGCGGCGAGCGTTTGCATCTCTGTCTGTAAAAATTCCTGAAACAGGGGAATAGTTATCTTGCCATCTTTTAGCAAACCAACTTTGGCAAGATACTCAAAGTTCTGATCTTCTAAACTAGAGGTTTGAGGCCCGCTGCCAGAGGCTAAACATTTCTGTTCCTGGGGAGTAAGTGATAACCATATCTCCATCAGTGCGCCTATAACTGTCTTTTGGGCAAGGAGAAAATTGCCAAGATTTTCCTTTGAGTTGGTCGGGATGACATCTTGCGTAAACCCTAACAATGCTTCCAAACAAAGTCTGGTCATCTTGCCATGGCCAGCAGTTAATTTCATGACACCTTTAAGCAATTTCTGATCAATCTTTTTAGCTTTAGTTTTTTCCAGATAAGCTACACGAAACTCCATACCCGGCGAGTCCTGAATGGGTAGGTAGATAGTGTGTCCTGCCAAAAATTCATAAAAATCAGCCAGCATCACTGGCTCCACCATCTCCTCAAGCGGTCGATTCAGGGAAAAAACTACAGAAAAATGATATTTAGCTCGATTTCGCAGTGTTCTTAAGTTGCTGAAAAAATCGCTTGTCAGCATCGAAATGTAGGTCTCAAAGCGATTAAATAAAAAGACAATGGTCAACTCTTTCTCCAGAGCCAGGTAATCAATGGCGCGCTTTAGTCCTTGAAACAAGACGAGTTCATCATTAATTTCCAAACTCTCCTTAAACAGCTCATTGACACTTGCGTACTCCTCAATCATTTTCCGCTCGCGCAGCGAATCAACGAGTTCCAGAAACAAGAATTTCGTGGCTTCAAATAAAGGCTTTTTTCGAATCTGGGCAAAATCGACTAAGACAAAATGAAAACGCGTCTGTTCCTCACCTAAATGCCTGATACGCAGGTTGCGGTTGTATGACAAAAGGCTCAAAAGGTTGGAGCGGCCAACGCCGGGAAGAGCAAGAATTTGGCAGGAATTGCCTTCTTTAATAAATTCTATAACTCTTTGAACCTCTCGCTCACGAGTCTGGGGAGGATAGAGAGATTCGACATGTGTTTGTTCCATTGGCTCAACACAAGCAAGTTAATAATGTTTAACCTGTGTAATCATAATGTTACTCACTCGTAAT
>CAZUUL010000215.1:0-1808 GCA_964623155.1 uncultured Gammaproteobacteria bacterium | reverse complement strand
ATATATCGGTTCTCAGAAGGGTCAGACCTTCGGGAAATTCAAGGTCTGACCCTGACTTACCAATCTATAAAGTTGAACTGAAAAACATAAATTCTTTCAACTTCGCTAAGAAGGCAATTGACTTTGAAATTGCCCGCCATATTGAAATCTTAAAAAATGGTGACATTCCCACCCAAGAAACCCGAGGATGGGATGACAAGAGGGGAGTGACTATTAGTCAGCGGTCCAAAGAACAAGCCCATGACTACCGCTACTTTCCCGATCCGGACATTCCTCCTGTGGTTTGGAGTCGGGAGCAAATAACAGAAATTAAAAGTCGAATAAAAGAGCTTCCCGATAAAAAATATCATCGCTTTATAAAAAACTATGGCTTGAGCTCTTACGATACTACTATACTTATAGAAACGCAGCACAAAGCCGATTATTACGAAGAGGCTGTGAAAGTAGGAAAACACTACCAAATTAAGTCAAAAACCATCGCCAACTGGCTGATCAACAAAAAGATCAATAGCGACGAAATTCTCCCTGCAAAACTTATCGAAACAATTCTTCAAGAAACTCATAAACAACAATTGCCAGAAGAAGAGTTAAAAACTATAATTGATGATGTAATTAAAAATAACCCAAAAGCAATCACAGATTATAAAAAGGGAAAAGAAAATGCAATCATGTTCTTAGTTGGGCAGGTGATGAGAGTAACAAGTGGAAGAATAGCCGCTGATGTTATTAGCAGGAGTCTTATAGATAGGTTAACGAAAAATTAGAACAAATGAGTGAACGTTTACAAATAAGTTGCGGCTCACCTGAACTTGCAAACGGCGCAACTGTTACATTTGAAGCAAATGGAGGTGCTTTTGTGCGACATTGCGCGTGGTGCATCCCTGGCAAAAAGGTTAAAGAACAGTATCCGACAAGAGAGGTGAGTAGCGGAATTTGCCCAGACCACTATCAACAATTAATTGCTAGAACTAAAACTTAAATAATGTCTGACTTTGTTCACCTGCACTGCCATTCTGAATACTCGCTCCTTGATGGGCTTCCTCGGGTTGAAGATTTAGTCGAGAAAGCTAAAGTCATGGGCTTTGATGCCCTAGCGCTGACCGATCACGGAGTCATGTACGGCATTGTCCATTTTTTCCTGGCGTGCAAGCGGGTGGGTATAAAACCCATCGTGGGTATGGAAGCATATATGGCCACCCGTTCCCGGTTTGATAAACAGGTTCATGCAGACCGTGACCAATACCACCTTCTTCTTCTGGCAAAAAACGAAAACGGTTACAAAAATCTAATGAAACTTACCAGTATTTCCCATCTGGAAGGTTTTTATTACAAGCCAAGAATTGACATGGAGTTACTGCGGACCTATGCCGGCGGCTTGATCGCTACGAGTTCCTGCCTAAACGGGGAAATACCCCAACTTCTGGTAAACCATCAAGATTCCCTAGCTGAAAAGAAAGCCAGACAACTGGCAGAAATTTTTGGCGAAGGTAACTTCTATCTTGAACTGCAAAAACACCCCAACATTGCGCAACAAGATGAAGTAAACACTAAATTGCTTGCTCTTTCCCGTAAACTCGGTCTGCCGATCATGGCTACCAATGATGCTCATTACCTAGCCCGCGAGGATGCCGAAGCCCATGAAATTCTGTTGTGTATCGGCACCCAGCGGACAATTCTTGAAAAAAACCGGCCACTTTCCATGATTGACTCACCCGATTTTTACCTGCGAAGCGAGCAAGAAATGAAAGGCTTGTTTATTCAGTACCCAGAAGCCATAGAAAACACCAGAAAAATTGCCGATATGTGTA
>CAZUUL010000214.1:0-1893 GCA_964623155.1 uncultured Gammaproteobacteria bacterium | reverse complement strand
TCATCAAACAATATCAAAAATAAATACCTCAACAGCCCTCACATATAAGAACCGGGTTGGGGATTGCGCGGCCAAACAATATCGTATGCCCGTATATCATCTCCTTTTTTTGTCCGTATACGCGCTTCCTTGCCGGTTAAATCAAATACTAATTCCTTCCATAACACTACAGAACACTCAATACCGCGAAGACGAGCCTCTTTTACAATGCGCTCCGCCATAAAGGGGGTTCGCGTGTTAAAAGTAATAAGAAGGAGCTTTTTCTTTTTATTCATCTGTATCAGAGTAGAGCGTGCGAATAACTTCCCGAAAACGGTAATATTCCCATAACCGCAAACCCGCCCACTTGCCTAAAATCAAGTTAATAATAAACGTAATTAAAATAACTTCAGGATACGAAAGGAGCACCGTGCGCACCATAACCGAATTTACTCCATAAAAACTAATAATGGAAAGCACAATGGTTTCAGTTGTTAAAATCAATGAAGAACGTCCGCCCTCTTCCATCTGTACTTTGATAAACTCTTCAACAAGGATAATCAATATAAGAATGGGAAAGACTGAAACAGAAATAAGCGATAAATAAGGAGTCTCTCCTGATACATAAAACATAAAGAGCATCGCAATGGCGACTATCGTCATGACAAGCGCCATTCTCGGCAAATACAGGAGTCGCAGCTTCTTTAACCCCATACGCATGAGCGTCCCAGAAACGACAATCACGACGATAGTGATAATCCCCGCATACAAGCCAATCGCGACAAACGTGAGCGTAAGAATCGTTGGAATATAAATGCCAAATGCCTTAATGCCAACCACCTGCCGCACAAAAGTAATAAACGTTGCCACAACCGGAATCATCAAAATAAGGAGTATCGTATTTATGGGCACGCCTTTATTTATAAGCGAGTTGATAAAATGCGACAGAAAATTATACACTGTTACCGTGCTAAAATTTCGCCGCGAGTGAAGCCCAAGCAACACAAAGCCGGTTCCTTCCTTTTGAATAGTTTCAATTAACGCATCCTTCTCCGCGCCTTCTATTACCTTCTCAATCAATTGCGGTTGAACGACGAGGACGTTTTTCGGCTTAAGCACATCGTAGAGCGGCTGCACTCTTCGCGAGATAAGGCCGCTTCGCTCTGACACGATAACGATGCTTTTGTTGTTAAATATATTTTTTGTTTCTACTTCCGTTCCAAAGCGAGCAAGCGCATTAACTTCCACACTATTTTCTGTCAATCCACTGATAACTTCAACCTTCTTCAGATCGTTTAACCGTTCAAGAAGAGCAGTGGTCAGGGTATCTTCTATCGCAAATGTATGTCCCTCTTGTATTACCGGCAAAGTATACACCAAAAAATTATGCCTCCGCGCAAACGCCTGCACATTAACGGTCTTCAAGGGATCCTCTTTATCTCCGTCAATCAATAAAAGCGCTTTGGTAACAACGTTTACCATTACTTTGTCCGATGCCGCGCCTTCCGGCGTTTTGATGCTAACCGTTGCCATATAAGTGCCTGGTTTCTTATAGGTATGCGATACGGCCTTCCCTCGCTCACCTGCTCCCCCATCCCCAAAATTCCACCAATATTCCACCTGTCTCTCTTCGTCTATAAAACTTGGAATGACACTTTCTTCTGCAGAAAAGGGAACCTCGTCTCCGGCGAGCGCTGTTTTGTCTTCCCCTGCCTCCGCGATAACTGATTCAATGCGCTCTACATCTGTTACAGGAGCAGCAGGTAAAGGACTCCGCGAAAAAGAAAACAAAGGCACCGCTAATAAAACGCCTACTATACAAACAGTGATTTTTTTAGAAGTATAAAGCATTGATATCAGATATTAGATATTAGATATTAGATAGGCTCTAGACCAGCAGACCTGTGGATAATT
>CAZUUL010000213.1:0-1907 GCA_964623155.1 uncultured Gammaproteobacteria bacterium | reverse complement strand
TTCACCATGACCGATGTTGAGCAGATTAAACAAAAGCTGGATATCGTAGCCTTTATCAACGAACACGTGCCGCTTAAAAAGGTAGGCAGAAACTTTCGGGCTCTTTGTCCGTTCCACACAGAGAAAACCCCTTCCTTCAATGTTTCGCCTGATCGCCAGGCATGGTTTTGCTTTGGTTGCCAAAAGGGAGGCGACGTGTTTAATTTTTTGATGGAGTTTGAACACGTTGATTTTGCCGAAGCCCTCCGAACCCTGGCGCAAAAAACCGGGGTCAGACTTACCCACCGGCCAAGCCAAACTAAAGATTGGGAAGTCAAAGACCGGCTTTACCAGCTTCATCATCTGGCGAGCGAGTATTATCACTTTCTTCTTAGCAAACACAAAACCGGAGAAGCGGCCCGGGCATATCTGGAAAATCGGGCCATCCGGCGCGAACTTATACAAACATTTATGCTCGGCTACGCGCCAAATTCCTGGGATTCGACCGGCCGCTATTTGCAAAAAAAAGGGCTTTAGTCAGAAAGAACTCGCGCTTTCCGGCATTTGGGTAAACAGGCAAGATCACGGCTATGACCGATTCCGCGGCCGGCTCATGTTTCCCATAAAAGACCACCACGGTCATGTAGTCGGATTTTCAGGAAGATTATTAGACCACGGGCAAAAAGAGGCAAAATATATCAACTCTCCGGAAACGCTCCTCTACAGCAAAGGCAATACTCTTTACGGAATTGATATTACCAAAGAGGCAATCCGCCGGCAGGACGAAGCCGTCATTGTCGAAGGCGAGTTTGACTTGTTGTCATCTTTTGGCGACGGAGTGACTAATGTAGTGGCAATTAAAGGCAGCGCTTTGACCGCCGGACAAATCGGGTTGCTTAAGCGTTTTACCACCCGGCTGATTTTTGCTCTCGACAGCGACTTGGCCGGCGATGCTGCCGCCCGGCGCGCCATCGAGTTAGCCGACCAGGCAGGATTTTTGATGAAGGTGATTGAACTGCCTTATGGTAAAGACCCCGACGAATGCGTAAAAATGGGAGGCGGTTTGTGGAAAAAAGCAGTCGCGACAGCCATTCCCATTTACGACTATTTCCTGACTTCGAGTTTTAAACGGCATGACGGGAAGACGATTGAAGGGAAAAAGCAAATAAGCGACGAACTTCTACCCGTCTTTGCCAAAATCGAAAACAGCATCATCTTAGCCCATTATCTCCGCCTTTTAGCGCAAATGCTCGACCTACCAGAGGAAACGTTGACCGAAGCGCTCGGGCATTACAAAAAGATGGCCAACTTTAAACAAGTGGCAATTGCTCCTGTTATCTCTCCGCCGGCAAACAGAGACGAGCAACTTGAGGAACTCTTTTTAGCAGCTATTCTTCAAACCGAAGACCCGGCCAGAATCAATGACACCATACCGTATTTTGGTCAAAGCGATTTTATCCAGCCGGCGCTTGCAAAAATATGGACGGTTATTTGTTCCTTAACCAGGCAGCAAGCACCACTTCCGCTTTTATCCCGATTTCAAACCACGCCAGCGGAAATTGCTCCCACGGTTGACCGGCTGATTTTGCGCGATGTAGCAAATTTTCTCGAACAGGACAAAGCATGGAAGGAGCTTGTTAGAGAACTTAGAAAAACCGTCCTGCGAAGGAATATTCGGATAGTTTCGACCAAGATAAAACAATATCATGGAGAAAGCGATCAGGAGCAGAAATTAGTTAGTTTAAATCAGGAACTTGCGGATTTAACTAAACAGATTAAAAAACTTGAAGTATAATATAGCTATGATTAAGGTTAGACAAGCAAAAAATGTCGCTGATTTATTAAAACAGGGCAAAGACCAGGGTTTTATAACTCAAGATGATGTTCTAACCCTGTTTCCCGACGCCGAGGGGCACGTTACTGAACTT
>CAZUUL010000212.1:0-1910 GCA_964623155.1 uncultured Gammaproteobacteria bacterium | reverse complement strand
TGCTGCCCATGCAAGTGCTGCTGCAAGCGCTGTGTCTATTTCTGCTGTAGCTGGTACAATTGGTGCTATAGTTGCGGGCGTATTTGTAGACGCAATGGGTGTAATATTTCTTAATGAATTGTTGTTACCCGAACTTAGAAGCGACGCTCCAGTGGTAGGTCCGGTTGTCGGTGGAGTCGGTAGTGGTGGACGTAATAAAGGGGCAGGGGGCAATAGTGGTGCTATTGGTATTGGTGTATTCCCTGGAGTACGCACTAGTTCAGCTGGATTAACTATGGGTGTCTTTGGGGCAGTAGTTATAGTAGTAGTTGTAGTAGTAGTTGTAGTAAGTGAAGGAAAATTAAATATATCATTTATAGGGGGTGCCATCTTTGGTGTACTTTTATCTTTAGGAAGAGAAAGTGGCATAAGTTTTTTTGCACTTGCTATATCATCAAGCAAATTAGCATTCTCTCCCAAAATAGCACAAGAAAAAACATCCCTCAGTGGATTAAAAACTAGAGTTCCTGGTTCAGTTTCTACGGTAGCACCACCACCAGGAGAAAAATATGTTTTACACTGATTACTATAAGTTGTATCTGAACACGCCATTCTATCTGAAGCAATATCAATATTAATTATTCGCTTTGGCCTTGGGTTTAGTTTTTTATACTGCTTTTTCGCCTCTGCCCAGGCGCGTCGTTCGGCATGATTTTCACCATTTTCTCTTTCGCCTTTACTAACTTCACTGTAATATTTTCGATCAATGTTTTTAGATTCATCTTCGTATAAAATACTAACCGTAGCAAAATTTCGAGCATCCGTCTCAGCATGTCCTCCGGTTTTTCTATCTCTGTACCAAAGATTTGCTAACATTATAGTATTTTTTCTTTCCTCAAAACTTGGATTTGGATCAAAATCACTTCTAAGAGATCCAGTGACTGCCAAAGAATAAGATCGTTCATAAAAATTGGAGAACATACATAGCCTGTAATTCAATGGTTAGTATAGATAGTCGCTGGCGCTAAATGTCATGCTGCTTTTTTCTCGTATTTCCCTTTTTGATGTCTGATTAGCTGCCTTAAATTAAACCCCAAAACTGAAGTGTACCCGGAAGCTTCTATGGTTTTATCTGATTTCATTCGACTTCGCCCCATCTGTCCGCCGTGTTTTATATGTCCAATTAAAGGTTCAATACCTGATCTGCGATTGATCAACCTTTCTTCACATACTTTTGAAATCGGCTTGGGGTGACTCTTCTTAATATTAGTGGGTCTTTGGATCCCAATTTCTTCGACACCTTTTTTTACTAACATTTTTTCATTCTTACTACTGTAATAACCCTTATCGGTACTAATTGAATTTATCTCCACCTTACCAAATGTTTTCTCATGTTCTTGCATCATCGGCTCTAGTGATGTCTTGTCAGGCATATGCGTAGAACTACAATTACCTACAAAAAGAAAATTCCCTTTGATGCGGCCAAGTTGGAATACTCTGCCAAATTGGTATTTCTTTCCTCAGGGATCCCCTCAAATTTATTGCTGTTCTATGATCAAACTGCATGAATTAGAGTAATATGTCTTATTGTTTTTTTCAAAAATCGGGATCAAACTCACAAGATCTTAAATCTATCGGGAGAAGATGATGAAATTTCAAGGTGAGGTACTAGATTATTTTAATGTTCAAAAAGTTGTTTCTAATATTTTCGGTGATGTCATGCATGCCAAAAGGATCCAATCCATTGCAAATGCTGCTTTGGGAGTTGTAGCGGGCGGATCTTTAATTATTCATCGTATAGGTCGAGGTTTAGCAAAAGCAGGCAATTTAAGTGACAAGCACGCTATTAAACAGGTAGATAGATTGTTAAGTAATGAAAAATTAAATATTGAGGCAACCGACAAAAATTGGGTTTCATTTTTAGTTGGTTC
>CAZUUL010000211.1:943-1911 GCA_964623155.1 uncultured Gammaproteobacteria bacterium | reverse complement strand
AAGCCGAACCAATTTCAATTTTTATCTCTTCCGCGCTTCTTTCCCCAATTAACATGCCATATCTGGTGCGCATGTAGGAAATGATGGCTTCATCCAGTTCGTCTCCTGCTATTCTTAGGGATCTGTTAATCACCATCCCTCCCAGTGAAATAACAGCAATCTCTGTGGTGCCTCCTCCGATATCCACAATCATCACCCCATTAGGTTCTTCAACCGGCAACTTTGCCCCGATTGCTGCAGCCATCGGCTCCTCAATCAAAAAAGCTTGCCTTGCCCCTGATGACAAACAGGCATCCTGAACAGCTCTTCTTTCCACCTCTGTTACCCCGGAAGGAATACCAACTACTACCCTGGGACGGGGGATTTTGGGAAAAGAGAAGGCGCCTTTTGAGGGAACTTGATGGACTCTATGGATGAAATAGCGCAGCATGGCCTCAGTAGTATCAAAGTCAGAGATCACCCCGTCCCGCAAGGGTCGGATGGCCTCTATGGCGGCAGGAGTTCTGCCCAGCATTCTTTTGGCCTCAGATCCAATTGCCAAAATCTGCCTGGTTTTTTTATGCAGAGCCACCACAGTTGGTTCTCTGATCACAATTCCTTTACCTTTAACCAAAACCAGGGTATTAACTGTACCCAAATCTATCCCGATATCATATGATAAATACTGCCAAATCTTTCCAAGCATGATGGGAGTTTAACATAACAGTTTGCTTGCTAACAAGAAAGTAATGTGAATACCGACTCTTATTGTAATGCTGTTGACAGGGGTAACTTAGCCAGGTTAGTATGAAACTGTGCTTAGAAAAAATTATCAATCTGGTTTTGCTTTTGCATTACCAATAATCATTGTCGCCATAATATTATTAATAGTGGCAGGTTTTAATACCGGAAGAATAAGTCTAGGTCAACCTACTCAACCGCAGCCTACTGTTTTGGCAACTCCTTCTCCCTCCCCAAACAGCACTCCA
>CAZUUL010000211.1:0-933 GCA_964623155.1 uncultured Gammaproteobacteria bacterium | reverse complement strand
TCCCACAGGTTCAGTGAAAGTGCTGGTTAAACCCCAAAGCGGAGATCTTGGATTTACTCCTCAAGCAGAACTAAGTACTGTTTCAGGGTTCAAAGTATTAGACGGACGCTCAACTGATAAGATCACCCGATTTGGGCCAAACAGAACAGATAATTTAAGAGGGGAGATAATCTTTTCTACTGCTCCCCCAGGGCCTTATAAAGTCAGAATTTCCTATAATGGAGTATGGGGTGATCAAAAAGACCTGTCTGTGAAATCAGCAGAACAAACAGTTGTAGAATTTACAGTGGCAGGGGTGACTCCAACCCCAACTCCTGCTCCCACACCTAAGCCAAAACCTGTTTGCAGTGTTTTAGTCATCCCATCCAACAGCGGCACTGCCCCTTATCAAGCAAGTGTCTGTGTGGGAAATAACAGTAACCCAGACCAGGGTGTCCAGCAGGAATTTGCAGACTATGATGGTGATGGCTCCTGGGATTATCAAGGTCCTCAATACGGCTGTCACTCCTATACTTTCCAGTCTCCAGGAACATACCAGCCAAAAGCGAAAATTATTGGAACTTCTGGTGAGGAAAGTGATATTTGCCAGACTTCAGTGACTGTTAATTAAAGTCTATGAACCAAAAAGGGATTGCCCATATTTTACTTTTGGTTATCCTTCTTGCAGGAATAATTGCCGGAGTCTACCTTGTCCAGCACCCTCAGATCTTTAAACCAAGGGCAAGTGAGCTAAAAAACGATTTAATAGATGAGGAAAGAAAAGTAGCAGGAATAGATGAGAATGGTAACTTAACTGAGGAGAGGGCAGAATTTATTGCCCAGGTAGACCCTGAAGGTTTTCAGCAACTAGTAAAGAAAGGTTTGATAAAAGATCCTAGCAAGATTACTACATTTACTTTTCAACAACAAAATCTTAATATTCCTTCCTCTCCC
>CAZUUL010000210.1:718-1939 GCA_964623155.1 uncultured Gammaproteobacteria bacterium | reverse complement strand
TGGCCAGGACGGCAAATCAGGCGAAGTGATTTTTGGAGGCGCGCCGGTTGATTTCGGGGGATCCGGTTCCGGATCGGGTCTTACGTATGGCTACAAAACTGATGAAAACGGAATCCCGCTTTTTGCCTACCGCCTCGGCACTGGCGACATCGCTCGCGGGCCGGAGATTACTTTCGATATCCGCACAAATCCCGACGGCATTTCATTTATGGATGACAGCGGCAATATCCATGAATCCAAAAGAGACCCTGTTACGGGAAAGCTTCAGGCACCAAAACAAAAAGGGAATCTTCCACAAATTGGGCCTTATAAAGTCCCTTATGAAATTCCTCTAGAAGCTGATAAAGGTCTTTTTAGCGCCGCTTGGATTCAGCGCGATCGAAAAATTATTCAGGGCCTTAGAGCTTTAGGAGTTAAACTTGAAAAATTTACACGGCCTGTTTTCGACGATTTTGGAGAAATTATTGGCGAAAAGGAATACACCAAAGTTTTTGGTGGAGAAAGTGCTCGCAAAGCACTAGACCTTAAACCTAACGCAAATGTATTTAAAAGCACGACTCAAGCGGTAGCTAAGTATACGAATGTTGTTACCGCAGCCAAAGCCGCTGCGAAGAATGCAATAATTCTTGGCGTTGCGATTAATGTGATAGATGACGTTACAGTTGGAAGAGCAAATGGTTATTCAAATTCTAAAATTATTTCTAATGTAATCATTGATTCGGGAATTACAGTGGTTTCGAATACATTGGGAGCCATTGCTGGTGTCTTTGCTTTTCCGACTACACCGGCAGGTAGTATTTTGGTTGGTGTTGGTGTATCATTTGGCGTTTCCGAGTTTCTAAAAGCAAGAGTTGATCGTCTTGGCTGGCGAGAAAATTTAACCACCTTTATCGATCAAAAAACGTCAATGCCTAATCGTCCAAAATCAGAGGCTAATTTACGCGATGACCGATTCATTGCTGATGCTATACGTCGTGATGCCGCGAGAAGATATCACGGATTTTTAATTTAATAGACCATGGCTAAAAATTTAAAGAAAAAAGATTGGCTTACTTTTAATGAAGTTGTTATACGGGATTACAAAAACTTTAGGTGGCTCGTATTGATGATGGCATTTTTGGGTGGGCCAGTTCTTATGTTTATTGCATGGCCTTTACCTGAGGACTCATATTTTAACGTGCTGCTTTTTGGGTGTTATCTGATCACATATCTTATAGAATT
>CAZUUL010000210.1:0-708 GCA_964623155.1 uncultured Gammaproteobacteria bacterium | reverse complement strand
TAGAATTAATTGCTCTTTATCTTTTGTTTTTAAATGGTTGGTTCCTTTGGTTCTCAATTTTTGTATTTTCTACTTTGACTGGGTTAGCAATTTCCTTTGCAGTTGGCCTTTTTAGATTTGCCAATGTTAGTTTGTCTCAAGCAATGCTTGTTGCTGCAAGCTGGCTCTTTCTCTCACCTTTCATGTACTGGTGGGGTTCAAGAATGTATGTTTCAAAAGGAGAGCTTAAGGAAGCGATTTTTCGTGCCAAACGTATTAATCTTGAAGCAGGTACTTATGCTCCTTACTGTACTCCCCATGATCTTTACCAGACCAAATGGAACAAATTTCTTATCAGTTCCTATGGTCTTGTGTTAACCCTTGCTCTGGTGATTGCAGGTTCTGTCTCTCATTTTGTGAGCTCAAGGAGCATGGATCCTGATCATTATCTTGCTGTTTTTGCTGCCTATTTCGTAGTTCTTCTGATGATTGCCTCTTTAAGCGGTTGGTTTCAAGAATTTCGTTTCATCCGCCATTGGGAGAAAGAAACCGGCCGCAAGATGTACATTTCCTATGTTGTGGATTGGAAGCGTTACAAAGAACAGGAAAAACAGAAAAAGCAGCAACGGCAAGCCCAAAAAAGGGATTAGAAAATAATTATCAAAATTAAATATTCTCTCGTGACCAAACTCATCCGTCTTACGGCATTCGTTCTTCTCGTTATTTTTC
>CAZUUL010000209.1:0-1957 GCA_964623155.1 uncultured Gammaproteobacteria bacterium | reverse complement strand
TTTATTAAAGTAGTAGTAGCTTGTGCAGTTTTTTGTGGTCGAAGTAATTCTTCGGCAAAAAGGGCAAATTCCTGAACCCTTGGAGGAGAATTGCGCTTCCACGAATCACGCACGCGCTGATGTGGTGATATGTAACCAACCTCGGCAATTTTGTCCATTTCTTTTACACTACCACCTGTCACCAGTATTTGCAAATTCTAGCCCAAATCCTCAACAGACAGAGTTGTGCCTCTGGCGATTTCGCCATTAAGCAATTTTTTGGCAATCACATCCTCGACTTTTTCTGCAATCACCCGTTGCATATCCGATTATCTACCCCAAAGAGAATCTGACTATACCACTCTGCTTTGATTTTGCAATTATTTGGTATATACCTACCGTAGCTTTCAAATGAGAGATTAGATTAATAGTGTAGTTAAAACTGCCTGCCAAAATCAAAGCTCCGTTGGGTATTACCCTTTGCAATTTGAAAGCAAAGGGGTATATTGAGGGAGTGGTAGTGAGTGTGATAAGAAAGTATAATTAAAATAACTATGCAGATTTTCTATCATGACGATGTAAAAGCATTTGTCAAAAAACTGCAAAAGCCTACTCAGCCAAAAGTATTGCGTGCGATTGAATTGTTAGAACAGTATGGACGCACTTTAAGCATGCCTCATACGAAAAGAATAACGAATATCCTGTACGAACTTCGTATTCGAGGCACACAAGAAGTGCGTATTTTTTATATTATCCAGGCGGATACAGCGATATTGATACATATTTTTTTGAAGAAAACACAAAAAACTCCACAGAGAGAGATTGAAACTGCCCAAAATCGTTTTCGACTCTTGACATAGATATGAGGCATATGTGATAATACCGATATATGAACATGAAAAACTACAAACCATTTTCTGAAATGAAAAAAGAACTTCTGGCTGATCCGGAAGTGAAGAAATACTACGATGAGTTAGAACCGGAATATGAGCTTATCCGGGCAGTTATTGATAAGAGACTTAAGAGAAAGATGTCTCAGGAAGAACTAGCCAGAAAAATTGGCACCGGTCAGTCAGCGATCTCTCGTCTTGAGGGAGGAGAATCTAATCCTTCGTTCAAATTCTTGCAGAAAGTTGCCCAAGCGCTTGGAGCCCGGTTGACTATTTCTCTTCGTTAAAAACTTGCTTTTTTATCAGCTTTTTTACTGCCAGATAAAGTTCAATTAGCTGGTCTTTATTCAGTCTTACCAAGCCGATGTCTCCGGCCCTCCATTGTCACCCAGTTGCGGTTTTGGTACCTCGCTTGATGAATATTCATGGACTATTCCTCCTTCACTGAATTAAGTATCAGATTAACACATCAGCAGAGATTGTTTGTCCTCGTTTAATCTCACCACTTAGAAGCTTGTGCGCAATCACATCCTCGACTTTTTCTGCAATCACCCGTTTCATCGGCCGGGCGCCAAAGGCCGGGTCATAGCCATCTTTGACAATATCAGCGAGAAAGGCGTCGTTTGTGTTAAGCACGATATCATATTGATTTTGCAGGCGAGTATTGAGCCGTGCTATTTCGTTGTGCGCAATCAGCAAAAGCTCGGCAGGCGTAAGCGGTTTGTAGACAATGACCGCGTCAAAACGGTTGACAAGCTCTGGCATAAAAATTCCTTCGCTTATAATTGTTTCGATCAGCTGCGCTTTGATTTGTTCAGGCGTTTGCCCGGTTTGCATTTTTTTATGAATGAAGCTTGCTCCGGCATTACTGGTGGCGATAATTAAGGTATGGTTAAAATAAACTTTTTTCCCGTCGCCGGCGCTTATATAGCCTTCATCAAAAACCGTCAGAAACAAATTGTGGATTTCTTTGGCCGCTTTTTCAAACTCATCCAAAAGAATGACCGAGAAAGGATTATCCTTGACCTGGCTGGTCAATTGTCCGGCTTTGTCATGCGTTCCGATGAGCCGGTAGAGCGAGGCAGTAT
>CAZUUL010000208.1:0-1960 GCA_964623155.1 uncultured Gammaproteobacteria bacterium | reverse complement strand
TATTGGCACCGCCAACATGGTTAAAGAGGGCATCATACTCGGATACAATCGTAACCAAATTGGCCCGCGCGCTCCGCACCGGAGCAACACTTATATTACCCAGACTCGTCCCGCAGTAAAACATGCCCAGGAACCGGGTCACGCCCCCTTCAACGATCATTTCGTAAACTACATCAGTCAGGGATAAACCCGATTGAGGTCGCGCCTCCATTGAGTTTTCTATTGAAATTGCCAGAGGCCGGCGTTTTTCCCAAATGGCTTTTTCTTTTTTTGTGTACTGCATGCCGTTCAGCGGACAGACTTCGGTTCTAGGAAGGCTAGGATCGATTTTGTATTTGGCCGCTTTGGGAGTGTTGACTCCTGCGGGCAGCCGAGATGTAATCACGACCGCGCCTGATCCTTTTTTCCCGAAAAATGAAAACGCGCCATAAGATAACCCCGTTGCCAAGATGTAAAGAACAAAACCCAATGCACCAAGATGGATAAGTCTTTTTTTACTCATAAGGGGAAACAAACTGAACACCATTGGTATCCACCAATTCTACCCAAGCCAAGCCAAGTTTGTCAACCCGTGATATATTTGTAATAATTGTAAGTACCATCAACTGTATGCCAAAAAAAACAAAAAGAGAGAAAATTCTGGCCGAGCAAAGAAAATCGCAAGCTTCAGTTTTTTCGCTAAAACTCCCCCAAACTGAAACAGTCGCAAAAGCAAATTCTCATACAGCTTCAGACTTTGTCGGGAAGGATCTCAAGAAAATTCTTCTCCTGACAACACTTGCAATTACTTTTGAGGCTATGTTATATTGGCTCATCAAGCACAATGGTTTTGTGTAAGGGAGGTGAACTAAGACTATGGCACAGATGTACTGTGTGAAATGCCGAGAAAAAAGAGATGATCCCAATGCGCAAAAAGTCACCATGAAAAACGGCAAACCGGCGCTGAAAGGTAAATGTCCGGTGTGTGGAACAGGAATGTACAAGATTGGTGGCTAAGATTAGTTTGAAGAATTCTTCAAAAACCCGTCTTTTAGATATCCATGGCTTAAAAGGCGGGTTTTTATTTTTCATGAAAATTTGCTGCCTGAAAAGTGTCGTTTGCGAGCAAGAATGATATAATAATCAAGTGACAGTCGGCATATTAGGACTTGGACAAGTCGGCAAAGCAATTGAGCAACTCTGCAAAAACCACTATCGTGTAGTCGGACGTGACCTGACAGCCGATGGTTTTGCGGCTTTAGCTTCGCTCGATATTCTTCATGTTTGTATCCCCTATTCTAAAACTTTTGAAGAAACGGTAATAAAAACTATCAAAGACTTTAGGCCAACTGTGACTATAATCGACTCTACCGTCCGGCCGGGAACTACCCAGTCAATATTTAAAAAAACCAAAGTCAACATTGCCCACGCTCCGATTCTTGGCCGCCACCCTGTCCTTGCCCGTTACCAAAAAATTTTTGTTAAGCCTCTTGGCTGCATCAATAACAATACCTACAAAATTGTCAAAGCTCATTTTAAAAAAATTGGCGTCAGAACAACTAGTTTTTCTTCACCGCTTGAGTCTGAGCTGGCAAAAATTCTTGACACCACATACTATGCCTGGAACATATTTTTTGAAAAATGGGTATGGGATGTTTGTCACAAAACAGGTGCTAAGTTTGAGGACGTCTATACCAGGTTTAATCAAATCTACAATCTGGGTTATGCCAAACAACTGCCAAATGTCAGACGGCCCATAATGACACACCAACCAGGACCAATCGGCGGGCATTGTATTATCCCTAATCTGCGGATTCTTTCAGAGTGGCTGGCAGATGATGCGTTTGTGGGATTTATGTTGAATCAAAATGAAAATCTTGGTTAACGTCTGTTAAAAACAATTGTTAAGGGAAAAATGATTACCGCCCGGAAAGTCCGCATAAACCGCGATGGCTCAAGACACAATCTCCACAGCCAATCC
>CAZUUL010000207.1:0-1974 GCA_964623155.1 uncultured Gammaproteobacteria bacterium | reverse complement strand
TGTGGTATATGTCTATCGCTGGCGGCTTTTAGCCACAGCGACTTTTTTTGACGCGATTCTTTCTGGATTTTTTGAAAAAATGGTAAAAAAATATGGCATTATTTTAGTATTAGTGCTGACTGTTGTTGCTCTTTATAGCAACCGCAATCATCTGCGCGTTAACCAATATACCGATCTTCCTCTGTCTTTATATATTACTTCAGAAACGACAACCAACACCTTTGCCGAATATCTGCCGCGCTGGCAAAAAGTCGATATCAATAAAAAAGTCCAGGGTGCGTTTGCAGCCAATGATGATCTAGAAGTCAAACAGCTGTGGCAGAACTCCTGGATGCTTACGGCTGAGGTTGTGGCTAAAAAACCTACCAGCGTCATAATCAACCAACTCCACTTTCCTGGTCAGACATTGTACCTGGATAGTAAATATAAAAATCATGAATATCTAGGTGATGGCCGGATCACTTTTCCCCTGACAACGGGAATGCACAGCATAAAGCTAGTTTATGAACAAACCCCGCTCATGCAACTTAGCAATGGCATCAGTTTGCTAAGCCTGGTTCTTGTTGGTATTTTAATTCTCGGCAGCTTGAAAAATCGCGATCATCTTTTTTCTCATAAATCAGCAAAGGATGCAAGCTATCATCGAGAGTAAATTTGTGATAGCTAATATCCGGCAGATTTTCCCAAGCGATATCACGATAAGGTAACACGACGTGTTTTATAAACTGGTTTTTTATCAGGTCCTTTTCACACTTCCCCAGCCGGAGAAGGCCTCCCCATGACTCCCGCGGAATATAAAATTGGGTAAGTTCATCCACGTTGTGCGGAAGCTCTGGATTGGGATGGTTCTGGCCGGGGGTTATCTTCCGGTCGACAAAAGTAAAATAGGGAAAGTAAAACTTTAAACTCTCAACTTCATAGTCCATATACACAGTCGCGCTCGCAATTCCTCGTGCTTTGAAGTACCAGACAAGCCCTTCTATCGGGCCATAATAGGGTGTGATTAGAGATTTTGCATAGTCAGCCATGAACGAACGCACCATCAAAGGTGAATGAACAGAAGATGGATGCATCAGGCGCTCTGAGAGAATGTATGGGGCATTGGTAAACATGAATGTTAAAAGAGTAATAAGACCAAGCAAGCGTTTCTTTTTATAAATACGGCTAATAACTATTCCTAAAAAAACTGGGAAAATCGGAATAAGAACCAGCAGATATTTTTGTCCAAACTGGAGAAAAGTACTAATAACAATAATATGGGAAATTATGCCAAGGGTTAAAAATACGCTTGAGTTATTTATGCTAATTCGTCTTCTGTTTTTAACAATTAAATAAATGAGTATGACGGTTATAAGAGCCACGGGAAAATAGAATGAATTGATAAGATTTAGATAGCCAGCAACTTTTTCCAGAATTCTTGGGAGTCCTGCCCAATAGCGGGAAAATCCCAATTGCTCATGTTTTTGTGCGGGTCGAATGAGTTCTATCCAAAGAAAACTTTGTACAACAAATGCCAGGTTGCCACCAATGAGGATAATTATTTTGCGAGTAATTTTTCTTTGACTGATTGTGCTCCGGGTAAGTTCAAAGAATGGATAAAGGATGATGGGAAGAGTTAAGCTAAAACTTAAAACAAAATTGGCATGAAAATTTAAAATTAAACAGATAGACAGTAGTAAAGCGTGGCGCAGGCGGCCATTTTTCCGGTATTAAAAAAAAAAGTGCCAGGCTGCCAAGCTAAAAAGCATGCTAAAGGCATAGTAGCGGGCCTGGCGAACAAACAGGTAAAATAGCACATTTGTAGTAAGAAGAAAAAGACAAAACAAAATCGCAATTTTATCTTGCTTACTGATTTCCTCTGCCAGACGGATTAGCAAAATAAAGATGACCACACCGGCTATAGCAAAAGGAAGTCTTGCTGCAGTTGTGCTTTCGCCAAACAGCAAAAAAGATGCTGCTGTTGCATAGTAAGGT
>CAZUUL010000206.1:460-1988 GCA_964623155.1 uncultured Gammaproteobacteria bacterium | reverse complement strand
GAGGATGACGAACCGCTTAATCTACTTGGTATATCTGAAAATGAGGTGGAAATTTCATTTTTTTATTTCTTTAGACTTCTTTTCCATTATTTTTTTATGTTGATCCTCAATGATTTCTTCCATCTTTTTACTGAAAATTCCACCTTTACCCTTTTTATAACTCCATATTAAATAAACTATAAAAATAGTGAATAAAATAATTGGTAAAAAATTAATTAGGAAATCCATAAAATAATTATACTTCTTGCACTTGAATTTGCAATCAGTATAACTCCTTCTAGACTGATTTAGCAACATTTTTCTTTCGAAAAAGTTGCAAAATCGAGTAAGAAGGGTATATTACTGGTTATCGATAGATTACTATAGACACTACTACCGGGGAAATAAGTAGAATATCCTCTTTTTGCCATTTTTTATCTGCCCACACTTATCCATACGTTTTGTTGATAATTATTTAGATTGTTGTGACAGTCTATAACATCAGTTATAAACTATAGGATTAGAATATCTAGGAATGTAATAAATTATAGGTCTTGACAAAAATAAGCCCCTGTGATATGGTAACTTTTGCCATGAAAAAAATACTCGCCAAGACTCTGGAAATGTTTAAAAGGAAAAAGGAACGAAGAATTGCTCCATGGGACTATGAACGGCAGACGTTTGAGAAAGAAGCACGAAAACAATTTTTACAATTAAAGGAAAAAGGATTGTCTATACCGGTAATCACACTTTAAAAAACAAATTCTTTTACAGGAACTCTGGGGGCAGGGCTCTTGTAGAAAGAAGAGGATCCGCCTTCGCATGAAGCTTCGGCGGATTCAAGAGAGACGAAACTTGCCAAAGGCTCGTTAAGTCTCTCTAGAAGAAAAAGAGCATCACTATCGCTAGCTGTTTGAAGGGGCTACGAATAGCAATGCTCTTTATCGGAAAGGATACCGATCGTTTAGGCAGCAAACGACCGACATCATCAAATACAATTCATAGCAAGATGGCTTGACATTTGTCAAGTCATTTTTTTATGGCTAAAACCGGTATTTTAGACCTATCTGACAATATGGTTTTACCTGAGTTTGCGTGGCTTACGACTTTCAATATTTATAGGGTTTGTTGTATAAAACAAATTTTTCGGAAAAAACTTGCATAAAGATGATAAAATGGTCATTAGTAAAATATTAAGTAAATCCTATACTATTTTCGGAAAGGATTTAATTTAGGCAGTATGCGCCATACAATTCATCCATCATCCAACGACCAACGTTTATCCATTGTTCTCATGATGCTCATGGGGCTGCTTCCTGTGATATTTATTGCTTTAGTTATGATTCAGGCGCGGAGAATAGGGCTATAAAAGCGGGAACTGGCTATTTTCGGCTTTTGTAATGGGGGGTGATAAGTAGGGCAGGCTTATCACTTCCCCTTAAAGGAGCGGAAAGAGTAAATCCTGGTATCGCCTCGTTCAAAGATTACTTCCCCGAGTTGCTTGAATATTTCCTCTGTTAGCGTCGGATATTTTTGCCGTTCCAGCGTT
>CAZUUL010000206.1:0-450 GCA_964623155.1 uncultured Gammaproteobacteria bacterium | reverse complement strand
TGATATTTATCTAAAAGACTCTTGACATAATTAACATCGTTTGAAGTGTAGATTGCCTCTACAAGAGGACTGCGTCGATTTGGCTCTTTGTCGCTTCCACGCCACAACCATTCATGTACTGGCCAACCGACGATTGTTGGTAAACCCGTATTGGCTGATACGCGGGCATAGTCGGTATAGGATTCGCCGACGGCTTCAAGAATCACAGGTTGGGGATCACAATTCGTCTTTACTTTACAACTTTCAGTTCGGGCTCGCAACCAGATAATTGCTTGGTAGTCGTCTGGGTATTGCAGGGCAAGCCAGCGGAGTCCGTCCAGGCCTTTGTAATATTTAAGATTGCCATAGTAAGAGGTGATGGCAAAGTAGGGGTAAACACAAACCAGGTAAAATAAAAAGGCAAAGCCGAAAATCCAAAGAACTTTAGGCAGTTCGCCAAACATTGACTGC
>CAZUUL010000205.1:0-1998 GCA_964623155.1 uncultured Gammaproteobacteria bacterium | reverse complement strand
TCCATTTTTTTAAGCTTGTCTCGGTACTCTTGTTCAAGATGGAGAGTAACTTCTTGGGGAACAAAACTAACTTGAGAAAAAAACCGACGCAGAAGTTGTAGATCTATGCCCTCAAATCCTGAAATAGTGCCTGTACTTGGCAATTCTTCCCGAAGCGCCTGAGTCTCATCGTGGACTTGTTTAAGCGGGTGAAGAGCACGGACAAGACTTCTTAAGTCAATTCCGCGTTCATCATGACTGAATTTCTTAATCAGTGATGAAACAATGCCTTTTAATGCACCATAGCGAGATTTTGGAATATCTTGAAAGTGGTCCTCAAGAACGTCGGTTAATAAGGCTGACTTATCCACTGTAGACTGCTGCAATCGATGAGAACGAAGACGTTCAACAACTTTCCATGTACCTAAACCAGCACCACCTATTGCGACAATGCCGGTACTTACCCAAAACCAAGGGTTGTGCATGAGCGCATTCAAGCGTGAATTCTCTTCTTTAGTGCTGTCGAAGTCTTGTGTGGCTGATGATTGTTCTTGTTCAATCGACATGGTGAGATAGTATGGGTCTATTCTATGATAAGATAAGTTCAGACACTATGCTTAGTAATGCGTTGAAGCAAGCCATAGACATTGTAAAAGCGGGAGGGATTGTCATTTTCCCAACCGATACTGCCTTTGGAATAGGGTGTCGTATTGATGAC
Source organism: uncultured Gammaproteobacteria bacterium (assembly GCA_964623155.1). Lineage (GTDB taxonomy): Bacteria > Patescibacteriota > Microgenomatia > CAZUUL01 > CAZUUL01 > CAZUUL01. Next base: position 1,301 of record CAZUUL010000205.1, on the reverse strand, counting down.
GAGCAGGCTATCAAACGCCTCTTTACCATCAGGAAGCGGCCGGAAACCCAGGCCACGCCGGTACTTGTCGCTAGTTTTGCCATGGCTAAACGCTATCTCCAACCATTGCCATCTGGTATCCAAAAACTTATGAAAAACTATTGGCCAGGGGGATTAACTATTGTTTACCCGTGTAAAAAAGAGAACGTTCCCACACTGGTGCGGGGAGGAGGGGAGACGTTGGGCGTCCGCATGCCCAATCACCGAGAGCTACTTGTTATTATTGATAGAGTGGGGGTTCCAATCCTTGGACCCTCGGCTAACTTTCATGGTCAACCAACCCCGTTTCGCTCGGCTGACCTAGACTCTAGTCTTGTTCGCTTAGTTGATTATGTTTTGGCTGGCAAGGTTAAATATTACCAAGCATCAACTGTTATCCACTGTTCCCAGCAACCATGGAAAATAATCAGACAAGGAGTTGTCAAACTTGATTTTCAAGCAAAAAATCAACCACCTACAACTACTCTTATCATTGATACATCAGATCAAAAGACTATTACTGTTGGCTTAAGGATCGCTGACCAAATTCATACCTTCAATTATCCTGCCACACATGGCGCGTCGGAGAATCTTCTTCCTCTTATTGAAAAAGCACTAAACCAGCACAACATCAAACTGCAGGAGATTTCCTCTATAGAGATGGCTCCCGGTCCAGGATCATTTACCGGGCTTCGGGTGGGAACAGCTGTAGCTAATGTTTTAGCATTCTTGCTAAAAATTCCTGTTAATGGGAGCCTGCACCCTCAAGAACCTGTGTATTGAACTCTTGACAAATATGAAATACTTCCTATCTCAACTCATTGGTCTGCCAATTGCAACGCAAAATGGCGAGCGCATCGGCCACGTCAAAGATCTTGTCACTTCACTTTTGTACCATCCCATTACTCCTCTAGTAAAAGGTGTTGTAGCCAAACGGGCTGTTTCAAATAAAAAAGATTTTTTTATCCCTATAGGCGATGTGAACAACTTTAATGCCGCGGTTCATCTCTCGACAGCCGTTGTCAATTTAAGCCCATTTGAAAAAAGGGGTGATGAGGCACTGTTGGTCTCTGATCTCCTGGATATGCAAATAGTCGATATTACTGGAAAAAGACTGACTCGAGTCAATGATCTGGAAATAACTCAGATACGAAGCAAGTATTTGCTGTCAGGCGTTGACGTCAGCCTGGCTGCAGTCTTTAGCCGTTTAAAAATCCCGAAGATAGCTCACGTATTGATGAGAAACGTCATTCACTGGAAAGACGTTCAGTTTTTAGGCGGAC
>CAZUUL010000204.1:0-2066 GCA_964623155.1 uncultured Gammaproteobacteria bacterium | reverse complement strand
TGGGTAAGATTGCTCAGCCACCATTTAATTAGAATTGCGAGGAGAGCAAATCCTCCTAGAATGACAAAAATCAAAATGGGCAGTTCAGTCAGCATGCAGCGTATTATACAATGGAACTATGGAGAGAAGAAGAACACTCGTACCAATACTCCTTGTATCACTTGTTGCTTGGGCCATTGTTTTTTACCTGTTTATGGCTGTTTCCCCAGACTCGCTTCTCATAATTAGTATCTGGCTAAGTGCTTTTTTTATAGGGATGTTTTTCTTAGCTTTGCTTGTTACCCATCACCCAAGGCGTAGCCTGCTTCTCGCTTTTGCTCTGTTGGGATATCTTCTTTTGCGCGCAAGTTTTTTGGATAACACCCTCAATATTATCCTCTTTTTTGCCATCATGGTGGGTCTTGAATTTTTTTTCTCGATGTAGTAGGATGGTTTTTACTATGACACACCTGCTATCGATTGCTTACGGAATGATGATGGTAACATAAGTCTTCCAAGCGGAGGTTGGTGTGTTTTAGTATCCTCCACCAGGAGGATTTTTTTATGTATGAACAAGAAATTCTACATCACTAGTGCCATTCCCTATGTAAATGCAGCGCCGCATATCGGGCACGCTCAAGAGTTTGTCTATAGTGATGTTATTAAGCGTTATCAAAAACTTTTAGAAAATGATGTGCAATACCTTTGTGGTGCTGATGAAAACGCCTTGAAAATTTTTCAGGCTGCAGAAAAAGCTCAAAAATCTCCCCAAGCATTTACCGATTTGCATAATCAAGAGTTTCTTGAGTTAGCAAAAAAACTTAGCGTCCATTTTGATATCTGGCAGAGAAGTACTGACGCAGTCCACCACTTTCCCTCATCGCAAAAGCTATGGACTCTTTGTAACAATAATAAAGATATCTATAAAAGATCTTATACAGGACTATATTGTGTTGGTTGTGAGATGTTTTACACGGAAGAGGAATTAGATGGAAACGGCGAATGCTTTGAACATCCAGGAAAAAAGCTCGATCGAGTTTCAGAAGAAAATTATTTTTTTCGGCTTTCAAACTACCAGAAATTTTTAGAAGAACTTATTGTAACAGATCAACTAAAAATTATTCCTGAAATCAGGAAAAATGAAGCATTAACCTTTATTCGTCGTGGTTTATCAGATTTTTCAATTTCCAGAAGTAAAGACCGAGCCCGAGGATGGGGTATTCCGGTACCAAATGAGCCAAATCAAATTATGTATGTTTGGTTTGATGCTTTAAATATTTATCAAACAGGAATTGGATTTAGCTGGCATGAAGAAAATTACAAAAAATGGTGGCCGCAAGATGTGATGGTGATCGGTAAAGGTATCATTCGTTTTCACGCAATTTATTGGCCAGCAATACTTAAATCTGCGGGTTTAGATTTACCTAAACAACTCTTTGTTCATGGTTATATTACTGTCGATGGTCAGAAAATGTCCAAAACTGTCGGCAATGTTATCGATCCGATTGCATTAATAGATAAATATGGTAGCGATGCTGTTCGTTATTATCTTCTTCGCGAAATACCTGCCTATGGTGACGGCGACTTCTCCGAAAGACGCTTTAAAGAAATCTACAACGCCGATTTAGCCAATGGATTAGGAAATTTGATTGCCCGTGTGGCCCGATTGGCTGTTGGAAAAGTTATAAAGAATCACTATAATAATATATATTATTATAGTGTGAAAGCAGAATATGAAAAGTACTTTGAGGCGCTGAATGAGTTTCGATTTAATGATGGACTAAGTTATATTTGGGAAAAAATAACTCAAATTAATCAGCAAATTGATCAAAGTCAGCCATGGAAGTTAAAGGGAGAAAAACTTGACAGAGCTTTAAAAGGGTTTGTTGATGAAATTGAGACTATCACGATTTTACTTGAACCATTTCTACCAGAAACGGCAAAAAAAATCCAGGAGCAATATCGCGGGCCAATAAAAATTCAGCCGCCGCTTTTTCCGAGACTGAAAAATTAATCATAAGGAATCCCCTTGCGTACGCAAGGGGATTCCTTTCAAATCTTGTTTATCGACACCCATTGTCATCTCA
>CAZUUL010000203.1:654-2067 GCA_964623155.1 uncultured Gammaproteobacteria bacterium | reverse complement strand
TTTGATTGTGGCTTGGACGGTTGGATTTTCTTCATCATTCCACGCATAGCCTTCAGATAAAGCCTGCTCTCTTGTTTTTGGCATAAACTTCATGGCATTGGAGTGATTGTATGCAACTTTAACGAAGCCAGGCGCAAAAAATTCTCCATAAGCCCACGTTCTTCCTTTTTCATCTATGTAAGGATTCTTCTTCATATCCAAGATAATTTGTGTCTTTAGTTTTTCGTATTCTTTTTTTGGATATTGCTTGTTTAAAATACAAAATGACTTTCTTTTTAAATTAACGCAACCGAAATTATTTTTTGAACTGGGACACCAAAATGAGTATTCTGTATTTAAAACATCCGAAAAACAGTGGCTAGAAAACTTAACATTGCTTACTTGATCCCCCACTTGTACTGATTCGTATATAAGTTCTGCCTTGTTTCCCCAGCCGGAATAATCCATGCAATCTTTCGTAGAAGCTACAGTAATAAGCTGACACCACTTGCAATTTTCAGCATAATTTACGATATATCCTTCTTTGGAATTTTTGGAAAGAAAAGTGTATTCGCCAGTTACATTTAAATTCAAGGTGTGGCCATGATATTCTCTATATGGCTTAGTCAGCCAAAATTTGTGAGCTTTTTCTTCCAATTTTTTCAATCCAGCCCAAGAATCCAGTTTCATTTCTTTTATTTTTTCCGCATACTCTTCTTTAGAATATTTGACGTTAAAAATATAATGGGAAGCACCTCGTAAATTTACACACCCTATACAATTCGTGCAACTATAACAATTTCTAGAAAACCAAACATCTACACAATTGTCTGATTCATCGGAAAAAAAGGTTCTATAATTATTTATGAAGCCAATGGATTCATAACAAAGTTCAGATTCCCATCCCCTTAAGCAGTCTGAGCTAGATTTTAATCCGTTAAGGATGGAAGAATAATAGACATTTTCGCAATAATCTGCCCAAATTACTAAAAAACAATTTTTAGAATAAGCTAAAGACCCGCTGTATTCACAGTTTTTGAGAGTTAAATAATCAGTTTCTAATATTACGGAAGGAGTCTTTTCAGATAATTCTTTCAACTGCGCTAGAAAAGGGCGTCCAGGATCATAGTTCATTGCATATTCAGTGCCATCCCAGCTGTCACCCCACCAGCATGGCTGGCAATATGTAATAATTTTTTGAGATGGTAGATACATAGACAATGCTCGCTTGCCGCATTTATCGCAATTTCGAAAAAAAAGAGACCAAGAATTGGAGCAGGACAAGCGTCTTATCATCCGACACTCCGGACACCAAGTCGGCGGAGGAACATTTATCTTTTCATAAAACCCAAAATCATCCGGCTCAATTACGAAATTTTGTTTACAGTTTTGGCAGTTTTTTGTTTCCTGTTGCATATTCCTTATATCCCTAAT
>CAZUUL010000203.1:0-644 GCA_964623155.1 uncultured Gammaproteobacteria bacterium | reverse complement strand
TTGTAAAATCTTGCTTGCAATTCTGGCATATTTTGTTTTCTTTTTTATATTCCATATATCATCATACTAGTATGCTGATATTTATACTTAGAGATTTAATTATCATCTAGTTTTAATTTCTTCCTCGAAATTTTTGGCTGCAACATTCATCGAATTGGCAACTTCAGTGTATTCCGGTAATTCTTCCACTGATTTGATGCCCATATAAGACAAGAGCTCAAAGCTCGGCCGATAGATAAAGCGCCTGTTGTCTTTTGGGTCAGTTATTTTTTCAACCAACCCTCGGATAGACAATGCCCGCAAGGTAAAGCTAGAGTTTACTCCCCTTATGTAGTCAATATCTGCGCGGCTCGCGCCGTTTTTATAAAGAATAATTGATAGCGTTTCAAGACTTGCTTTCGAAAGGTCCCTATTCAGTTCTTCTTTTTGTAGATTTTCAATAAGACTAGAAAATTCGGGCGCTGTGCCTAAAGTAACTTCGTCGTTTTTTTCTTGAAGCACTATTCCTCTTTGCTTTAGATTTTCTTTCAACTTTTCTAAACCCTCTTTTATTTCTTCTTCGCTTGCTTTCAAAATATCCCGCAATCTTTTGCGGGATATCGGCTCCCCTTTCCAAAATAAAATCGCCTCAATTTTTTGTTCTA
>CAZUUL010000202.1:0-2070 GCA_964623155.1 uncultured Gammaproteobacteria bacterium | reverse complement strand
GGAATCAGTGACATAGGTTAGGAAACCGCGGGCTCTTAGCCCGCGGAGGGCTCATTGTTAAATTTCTTATCAGTAGATTTGATGATCTGTTGGAGGATTCGTCGGATAATCCAATTACACAAAAATTGTACCATCGATTTCTCAAAAAGTCAAGTCAAAAAGGGCGCAAGTTCAAGATTTGACCTTCATGAGGGCCAGAAAGTCGCTCTTTATTTTCTGTAGATTGTCTTTATCAGTGAGTCGCGCAGTGCGCTGATAGCCGCGGCTACCACTTTCTCCTGGCCATAGACGATTGCTACCACGGCAATGACGGTGATACAGAAGAAGAAAGCGAGCCAAATGAGTGTGGTTTCTGACACGTCTACGTTCTCCCTTCTCTGTGAGTGTGGACTGATCCAATGGGTTAAAACCATCGATTTGAATTATTGTTGAATGGTTTATCTTATGATCCATAAATACATTTATGCAAAAAATTATACGGCCTATTTTCCAAAAAGTCAAATTACCCACGCCGAGGCCCCGGGGGACGTATTTCGACCCCGAGACTCCTCAGTTCGTCAATAATAGTCTGGGGACTACAGTTAAACATCTTTCCGATTTCTACACTGGATTTTTTCTCCTCCACATACATCCTTTTCAACTCCTCAGCAGGAAGCTCTTTCTGCGGTCGCCCTATTCCTTCTCTGCCTTTTCCACTCCACCTAAATCCTCCCCACCCTGACTTTCGCTTCTTTTTCTCGCTTTGCTCATCGGGAAGCCCGGAGGCTCCCCGAATAGGACGAAGTTCAATCCTCTCTGGCTGGAAGACAGGGCCGATCTCGATAGGGTTTGGTAATACTGGTCCTGCTGGGGGGAATGACTCAATCTCAGGAGGTTGTTGACCGGTGAGGACCTCGCCGACTTGTGGGCCAAGAGCAGAGGATCCCGCTTGGAGAGGGGTATCGCCGAGCAGCCCAAAGCCCGGCGCCCGTTCATCGCTTTGGGCTCCGGCCTGGGCAACATCACCGTGATGGAAAAGGGTTTCGCCGAGTGGCTGGGACCCTGGCCCGTATTCGATTGTCAGACGCTAATAAGTATCAGTATAGCACATAAAATCAACAAAATCACCCCTCTGCTTTAGAAAAACCATCACCTGGGAGGTGATTTGTACTTGACAGCTAGGGAAATTTCCTCTAGTCTAGAGGTATGCCTGGTAGAACAGTCCCTCTCGTTACTGATCAAATCTATCATGCCTATAACCGAGGCATAGATCGTCGGACGACTTTTTTTGGACGAAAAGAATACTCTCGAGGTCAAGACTCGATCATGTTCTATCGCTTTCTCTCCCCACCCCTTCGTTTATCTTACTTTTTAGCATTGGGTGAAAAGCGAAGAGATAAGATTATCCATGACTTACAAGGCGGAAAAAGACTTGTCGATATCCTAGCCTATTGTTTCATGCCCAACCATTTTCATTTAGTCCTTCGGCAAACAACCGAGAATGGGATTTCCAGATTTATGAGCAATTTCCAGAATAGTTATACTCGCTATTTCAACACTAAACACCAAAGAACTGGCCCCCTTTTTCTTGATCAATTCAAGGCAGTACTGGTAGAGACTGAAGAACAGCTTCTTCATCTCATTCGTTATGTTCAGCTGAATCCATACACATCGTTTGTGGTCAAGACGCTTGTTGAACTAGAAAGGTATGAGTGGTCATCACTCCCCGAGTATCTGGGAAATCGGAGTGGTTTTTGCACACAAGACGCTGTCTGGTCATCATTTAAAACTAAAGTTGCCTATAAGAAATTTGTTTTTGATCAAGCAGATTATCAACGCAGGCTAGAAGAAATTAAACACCTCGCGCTAGATGAGTAGAGTAAAACCCTAGGTGTTATAGCTAAATCACCTCCCAGGTGTTAGATCTTTATTCAGTCTGTGATTCATGCTATCATACGCATGTATGGACGACCTGCCTTCAGCGCAATCTAAATCCGTACCCGTGCCGCAGCCTCCTCTGGCAGGAGGAACTATGTTCGGGGGCAAAGAGCGCGAAGCAGCAGGATTATCTGACGTAGCCATTGAAATTCC
>CAZUUL010000201.1:696-2073 GCA_964623155.1 uncultured Gammaproteobacteria bacterium | reverse complement strand
CACCTAGGCTCTGCCTCCGGCCATACCCCGTCGGCTTGCCGCGGGGTGATTGATTCAGAGAAAAAAGATGATAGGAAAAAATAATATTACAAAATTAACCTCAGTCATTCTAATTATTTCGATAATATTGCCTTCCGTATTGTTTTTGACCCCAAAAAAAGTGGAGGCTGGGGGCTGGCCGGTTTTTGACTACCTAAACAGTATATTCAATAAGTTAACTTCTGTCTCTGCGTCGTCTACTGCAACTTCTTCAGCGGCAACTGCTACTTTGACATTGGAAGAAAAGCTGGAACGTTTAGGTAAACTTATTTTGAAACAAATTGCAAAAAGAGTCTTGGCAGAAATGACTAAAAGCACCATCAATTGGATAAACAGCGGTTTCCATGGATCGCCGCTCTTTTTGGAGAACCCAGATTCTTTTTTCAAAGATATCGCCAAAACCCAAGTGAAAAGTTTGGTGGACATGATCGGCTATGATACTTTCAGATTTCCCTTCGGCAAGCAAACTGCGCTCAATGTCATCGACAGCTATAAATCACAATTCGAAATCAACGTGCAGTACAGCTTGAGCAAAGTGATCAATGATCCGGATCTGCTCCGCCAATATAGAGACAACTTCAATGTCGGCGGCTGGAATGGGTTCCTCATCAACACCCAATATCCCCAAAATAATTATCTGGGTTTCAATATGATGGTTCAAGAAACTTTAGCGAGCCAATTAGCAGGAACACTCCAAGCGCCCGCCGAAAAAGTGCGGGAGACTCTCGAGCTGGGAATGGGATTCCTGTCTCCGCAAACCTGCCCCTCAAATACTAAATACAATAATGGTTACAATGAATTCAGTAGACCGACTTTCGTGCCTCCAACATTTGATGAAGCGAGAGAGGGCGAGTATGGCTACGAGGAAGAATATTCTGGCATAAAAGCAGCAGCTTATGCCGAATGGGCGGAAAAAAACACCTGCCCGGGCGGTTTGGTAAGCACTACCCCCGGCTCAGTGGCGGCAAACCAAATATTCGATGCGCTAAATGTTCCTAATCTATCAAAAGCGCTGGACGGAGCGGTGGGAAACAGTCTTTCAGCCATTCTCGATGCCTTAATAAATAAAATAGCCAGCGGAATACTTGACAAAGGCGGCCTAAGCGGACTTTCAAACAGAACAAACCCGGGAAGAGAAACAGATAACTGGAGCTATTTTGGATCTAGTCTCTCCGGAAACAATGCCGGCGATAATGATACCTCGGCAGGAGATTTGTATGTTCCAGACAGCGTCTCGGCAACTGTAGACCAAGAAACCAGCATTGAAATTTCCGGCGGGAAAGCGCCATACCGTATCGAACCGCAGTCAGAGACAGAAAGAAGAATCGCGATCGCGCA
>CAZUUL010000201.1:0-686 GCA_964623155.1 uncultured Gammaproteobacteria bacterium | reverse complement strand
AAGGCATTTATACCCTCGCTGTAACCGGCGTGGCTCCCGGCCAGATTTCATTCACAGTCGAGGACTCGTCAACACCGGATCCTAAAACTGCTACTGTGCAGGCCACTATAAATGATGAGGGTGCTTTGATAATTATTCCGCAAACTATCTTGAAGCTTGGTATTGGCAAGTCAATTACTACAAACATATTCGGCGGCGAAGAACCTTATGAATTCATAAGAGAATCCAATGAGGCGATAGCGATAACAATAATCTCAGGAAAAAATCTGATCATCGTCGGCGCTGGAAAGGGCAACACTTCAGTGCGAGTAAAAGATTCTTCATCGCCGGCTAAAACTGCCGATTTGCTGATCGAAGTGGACGCCCCTGGAAATATGACACTTCCGAGAGATATTTCAACCGCCATCACTGAAACTGTTAATGTGCCCATATCTGGCGGCACCACGCCTTATATGATAAGCGCAGAAACCCTGCTGGATAGCACCATTGCAACTGCTGAAATTAAAATAATCTCTGGCATCCCTAACCTAGTTGTTAAAGGTGTTTCTGCTGGCGATACTTCGATTGTGATAGAAGATTCCTCGAATCCTCAAAGGATCGAGGGTGTCAATATCAAAGTAACAGATCCGAATGATCCACTGGGGACATGCGTGATTGATGGCGAGATAAACACTGATATACCAAAA
>CAZUUL010000200.1:0-2086 GCA_964623155.1 uncultured Gammaproteobacteria bacterium | reverse complement strand
TGAAGACAAGGAGACGGCTCCTGCCAAGGGGAAAAAAATCGTCGGCGATCCTGCCAAAGGCGCACTAACTATCTATAATAAAACTACCAATGAAAAAACTTTTGTCAAAGGTACGGTTCTGATAGGCCCCAAAAGTTTGCAATTTACTTTGGATAGCGAAGTTTCTGTGGCTTCGGTATCAGACGTTTTTGCAGGTATTGCCGGGAAAGCACAAGCCAAAGTGACGGCTTCTGCCATAGGAACAGAGGGCAATTTACCTCCGTCGTCTGACTTTGCCTTTAAAGATTTTCCCGTGACAAGCTATGCGGCCCGGAATGAAAGAGCTCTGGGTGGAGGAACGAGTCGTGAAGTTCAGGTTGTTTCCAAAACTGACGCTGATAGTGCAACGAAAAAGCTGACGGAAAAATTAACCAATGAAGCCAGACAGTCTATTTCAAGCAAACTTCCCTCAGGCCGCGATCTTCTGCCCGAATCGATCCAGACAAAAATGACCAAACGGGTTTTGAGCCAGGAAGTTGGAAATGAGGCGAGCCAATTTGAAACCCAGCTTGCCCTAAAAGCGACAGCTACGACCTATCAAAAGCGCGATATCGAGGATTTACTTCGGCGGGAACTCGCCAGTCTCGTCCCTTCTGACTATAGTTTAGATGCGTCAACGCCGGCAATCTCTGTTAGTTCTGCCAAAGTTGATCGCGACGGAAATGTTACTTTCCAAGCTTCAGTCACCGCCAAACTGGTTCCTCTTCTTGCAAAGGACGATATAAAAAAATCACTGGTCGGGAAAACTCTTGCCGATGTGGAAAAAATTCTTCGCCAAACCCAGGGCATTGTGGGTTATGAGGTTGTCTTTACTAAAGAGCTTCCCTTCATTAAAAAAACTATGCCCAAACTTGCTAAAAACCTGAACGTTGAAGTGCAACCCCGGTAAGATGGTATAGTGATAGCATGGCCCTTTATCGCTACGTTAAAAAATCACCCTTCCACCGAAAACACGTCCACCGGCGTGCTCATATCCCCAGTCACCACCACAAAAACCGCGTCCGGTTTCCTTTGACGGCTGCTCTTCTGATGGGGAGTGGAATACTGCTTATTGCCTGGGTTCTGTGGCCGATTATTGCCTTTGAGCTGTTTGACTCTGCACGATTTGCCAGCACCATCCGGCCAATCCCCGATGAAATTGTATCCACGGCTTTTGAAAATCAGTTCGGCCGGCTTCTGCCTTCTTCAGGCGTTGACTACACTAAGGCCAGAAACTGGTTTCCTAAACTTCCGGCGACAAAGGAGGGCAATGAGAAAGAAATTGCCTATCATTTATCTATTCCAAAACTTCGAATAAAAAATGCAAATGTAGTTATTGGGGGCGACGATTTAGATAAAAGTCTTATCCACTACGGCGGCACGGCCATTCCCGGAGATTATGGCAACGGCGTAATTTTTGGTCACTCTGTGTTACCAGTATTTTTCAATCCCGAGAATTATTTGACCATTTTCTCGACGCGGCCGTCGCGTAAAGAGGGTGATGAAATATTTATCGACTCAGATAACGTGCGCTATAAATATGTTGTTTATGATATGAAAGTCGTTTACCCTGACGATGTTTCTGTTCTTGAGCAGCGTTATGATTGGTCATATATATCACTTATCACCTGCGTTCCGCCGGGTACATACTGGAAACGGTTGATGGTTAAAGCAAGATTGGAAAAACTATAAATATGAATAAACCCAGGGCGAAACAGGTGGCAGTCGATGCCATCAAAAAAAAACTTCTCGGAAAGAAACTTTCATATCAGGAAGTCTTCACGCTCATGGACGAGATTGCCCACGAACGTTTGGGGCCGATCCTGACTACCTACTTTACCGCTGCTGCCTTTGAACACGGCTTTAGCGATGCCGAACTTTATTTTCTGACCCGGGCAATGGTCGAGACCGGCGACAAACTGAAATTCAGCGGTATCGTTGCTGACAAACACTCTACCGGCGGCGTTCCTGGAACGCGGACGACCATGATTTTAGTGCCCATCGTAGCCAGTGCCGGCATAAAAATTCCCAAAAATCTATGGCCAAAAGAGTACATACGCAAATACAA
>CAZUUL010000199.1:0-2093 GCA_964623155.1 uncultured Gammaproteobacteria bacterium | reverse complement strand
TTGAATGACTTAAAGGTCTGACCCTAAGTCTGTTTGATCCCGGGATATTTTTCATGTATTTTTTTGAGGGTCATTTGCGCGATCTGGCCCGAGAGGTTCATGAATGCATTGGCGACTTCCTGGAGAACCGTTCCCGGATTGCTGGTAATATCCGTGACTGTGCCATCATCTGAAACAGTTACGCCACTGACTTTTCGGGCAGTTCCCAAGGCAACATTTGGTCCCAACATGACCATTTGTTTTTTGATAAGGTCAGATAACATGTTTTTATAAACGTTGACATCTATATCTGGCAAAATCTTCCACCTCCCTTAAGGTCGCAAAATATGGGTAAACCATAAAACGGCAACCAGCAAAACCAAACTTTCAAGAGTCGAAGTCAACCAGGTGATTTCATAATTAGCAATCAACACTGTCAGAAGTCTAAATAACGATACCATGCCAATAAGGAGTACCGGATACATGAGTTTCCCGCCTCCGAGGCGGATTACCAAAAAAACACTTACAGCAGCAGTAACCAGGTCAAGCCAAGCTTGAATAAAATAACCAACAAAAGCGTAATTCATTGTCACCAATTCTACTCTATCAATTTTTTGAAATCCCTGTCAATAGCAAAAAGAAAAATGCGAAATCAGTTTAGGAATGGTATAGTAGATAGAGAACGTAACAAAACCCACTATATGAAAGTCCTTTATTGTGTCTCTGAAGTTGCCCCGATTTTTAAACTTGGGGGTTTAGGTGATGTAGCAGGAAGCCTGCCTAAAGCACTGGCGGGTTTGGGAGTCGACATTCGGATTGCTCTGCCTTTTTTTTCCTCAATAGATCGCAAACGCTATGCTGTATCGCAAAAGCCGGTTGACTCATTCCGTTTTCCTTATGGCGAAAACCACGGCTATGAAAGCGTTAGCCTCTATCAGACAAAGATTCCCGGGTCGCATGTTCCCGTGCTTTTGTTTGCCAATGCGCGCTACTTATCCCAATATGTGTCGCAGCGAGAATACGGCACGACCATTGACACGATTGCACGCTTCAGCTTTTTTTCTGAAGCAATTGTTTTTTGGCTTCTGGGACATAAACAAACCAGCCAATGGTTTCCCGATATTATCCATTTAAACGATTGGCATGTCAGTTTAGTGGCCGCTGTACCTTCTATCCCCAAAACATTATTGACAATCCACAATCTATCTTATCAAGGCATTGACGCAAATAACTCAAATAAAAAGAATCAACCCAATCTGCTGCGCCTGGGTTTGAAATCAGCAACCCTGGTTAACACCGTATCCAAAACTTACGCCAAAGACATCCAGACAAAAGAATTTGGTGAGAATCTTGAAGGGATACTGAAACAACGTAAAAAAGACCTCACCGGTATTTTAAATGGAATCGATTATTCGGTTTGGAATCCGATGCGGGATCAATATTTGAACCAGGAATTACGAATTACAAATTACGAATTGCGCCAGAAAAAGTATGACCGGTTTAAAACAGTCAATAAATATTATTTACAAAAAAGTCTTGCTTTGCCAACTATTGCTGATATACCTGTGTTTGCCTTTATTGGCAGAATCGAGCCGCAGCAGAAGGGGATTGATATTCTTATCCATGCGCTTGAAAACCTGCTGCCCAAGACCAACTTTCAGATGGTTATTTTGGGAACAGGCGAACCCATCTGGGAAGATCGCTTGCATAAAATCTCTCACCTTAAGTCTACGAGAAAGAAATTCGTTTTTGCCGATCGCTTTGATGAAGCCCTGGCACACCGGATTTATGCCGGAGCCGATTTCATTCTCATTCCCTCAAAATTTGAACCCTGCGGTTTAGTCCAGATGATTGCCATGCGTTATGCTGCGATCCCGATTGTCCGGGCAACCGGCGGTCTGGCTGACACGGTTAAAGACAAAAAAACCGGCCTGACATTTAAAGACTATTCAGCCAAAGAGCTTGAGGCGGCAGTCGCGCGCGCGCTTTGGCTGTATTTTTCCGGAAAAAAATTTGAACGCATGCGGCAAAAGGGGGTCGAAGAAGATTTTTCCTGGGAAAAAAGCGCCAAGGAATACGTGAAGCTTTACTGGAAGATCATGAGACTGTAAAAT
>CAZUUL010000198.1:0-2158 GCA_964623155.1 uncultured Gammaproteobacteria bacterium | reverse complement strand
GGAACTGGAGTATTGGTTGGCAATCCTGGAGAGACTGGGACTGGGGTGTTGGTGGATTGGGGAGGAGAGGTGGTCGGCTCGGGACCGCAAGAGATGGGTTCACAACAACATATCTCTCCGCCTGTTCCACAAAATAAAACACCAGCGCCGGATCGACACGTTCCCACCCCGCCGGGGTAGCGGGGACATGATGCACTAGCGGTACACCGAGGCCCATATCCCGATGGACAATACACATTATCTGTAGTACATGACTGTGCCCTAACCTCACGCAGGTTAGTGATTGCACTGAAACTGATTATTGCTAAAGCTAATATAATGCTATATGGTCGCATATTTTTCAGAACTCCACGTTGGTATGGGGCAACCACTGTTTGATCAAGGCTTTTGTCTGATTATCCATTGGATTACCATCCAGCGAAAGTCGTTTAAGATTCTTTAAATTCTTTATCTCAGCAGGGAGTGTAGCGAGGGGATTACCCCCCAAATCAAGTGTTTCCAAAAAAGTAAGCCTCCCAATCTCTGGAGGTAAAAAAGTAAGTTTTCCATTCCGCAACTGTAAAACACGTAAATTAATCAAGTTGCCTATTGAGTCTGAAATCTCAGTTAGTGGATTGAAATTGGCATACAATTGGTAGAGGTTTTTTAACCGATACACCTCAGGTGGTAACGTCATAAACTGGTTTAAATTTAAAAATAAGACATGGAGATTTTGAAGTTTGTCTATTTCAGGAGGTAAATTGTTTAAATGGTTACCGTTCACATCAAGCTCTTCAAGCTCGTCTAACTCACCAAGCTCTTGGGGCAAGGTGAAAAATTGGTTTTGTGCAAGACGTAATCGCTTCAAGTGTTTAAGCTGGGTGATCGACGGCGAAATTTCAGATAACTTATTTTGGCTAAGATCAAGCAATGATAACTCCAGTTCATCGAAAATCTCTGATGGTACTCGAACAAGCTCTCTTTTACTTAAACGAAGCTCTGTGACATTTTTTTTGGTTGAATAGACTGCATCAGGTGATTTCTGGTTGCTCGAACGAAACACACGATTATGGAAAAAAAGATAGAGGACAATTCCCCAGACACAAACAACCATAGTGATAAGCAGAGCGATTGTTTTTCTCATATCGTAGATCATCTCTTATTCTCTTACCTTAGAATATAATTTCTTCATCTCTATGTCAATCGAATGGAAATAGAATTATAGAATTAGCGTAGATCCCGTGTAGGCGTCGGTGAAGGCTGTGGTGTTCCTATGCCGTTGATTATTGCAATTCTTAGACCATCTTGAGTCAACTGATTAACCCTAATTCTTACTCCACTTTTGGAATCACTAAATTCCTGACCCACCATCCACATGCCACATTGTATACCCTCACAACTCGGCTGGATTTGTAATCGTGGCTCGTGAATATAATCTTTACCTACGACATCGTGAATCACTAATGCCCTTCTATCAGCATCTTTTCTACCCCAAAGAAAAGGGGAAATCGTATCATCAACCTGAAAGGGAATGGGGAGATGACCATCGTAGAAGCCAACTGTATCTCGTACATGGACGGAAAAGAAATCCCTGGGCGCGTATGCTTTGATGATATTGACTACTTTATAACCACCGTTGTTACCAGATCGATTGGATGGTCGTACAACAAGAGTCATTGCAGTGCCAGATGGCACAGTAAGTATATCTTCTTTAGGAAGGAGCCCGCTCTGGTACTTTTGGAAGCCAATAGCATGTGTGGGTAAGCATCCCATAAGCTCGTCAGGAGGCGGACAAATAGACCATGCGCCATAAGCCATCAAGCTTTCTTGATCCCCCCACGGACTACCATCCGGCCCCACCGTATGGCCCAAATGAAGAATGCGATGACCAAGTTCATGGGCGTACATATATAGATGTGTAGCCGCCCCTGGAGTTAACACAATCATCGGTACTATAATGGGCTTTTCATCAACCATAAACATCCAACTACCAGCATACGAAAGACCACCACT
Source organism: uncultured Gammaproteobacteria bacterium (assembly GCA_964623155.1). GTDB lineage: Bacteria > Patescibacteriota > Microgenomatia > CAZUUL01 > CAZUUL01 > CAZUUL01. The sequence continues at coordinate 166 of CAZUUL010000198.1, read as the reverse complement.
TAGATCTTCATTTAAAGCAAAGGCGATGCCTGCAGAAGAATCTGGTAGGTGGAGATCTGGTCGAGCAGCAGTAAAGCAGTCAGCGAGTGCTTGATTAATATCGTATCTGCCGTCGTTGGACGTATTTCCAAGCGCATAATGCAACTTAGAGGCAATAGGGTACCAG
>CAZUUL010000197.1:0-2167 GCA_964623155.1 uncultured Gammaproteobacteria bacterium | reverse complement strand
TATATGGTGCGGATCAGACCCTGGCTTAAATCAGAAGACATTAGTCCCTATTATAGCAAAAATCAGGGATGATTGAATTCGTTAACTTTGTTGTTTAGTTTGCTCGCTAAGTCTTCCTGCTCGGAATAGAGCTGTTTGTCGCGTCCGATCATCGCTTTCTCTTGCGCAGTCAGCCACTCATTGGCTTCCATCCGGCTGACGATTTTAGTACTATAGTCTATTCTTTCATTGATAATTGCCGTTATGCGATCCACATCTCCCTTATTGGCTTCATAGAAAGGAACATTTATTTTAAGATTTTCCCATGATGGCTGGATGGCTTTTAAACGGCTAACGGCTTGCCTCCATGATTCAATATCTTCTTTTTTATAATTTGGCGGAACATAACCGGCCAAGTGCTGGACGACTACCTGCACCGGACAACCGCTTATTTCCCCTACCACCGCTCCCAAACCCGTTTCCTGGAAATCTGCGTTTATAAGAAAGTTGCGACGCTGGGGAAATTCAAAGTAGTTGTCTATGAGCTCGTCCGCTTCATAAAATCCGGCTGTAGTTATCTCGCCCCAGACAATGTTGCTATAACCAACTTCCTGCATGGCTTTTTCCATAGTGTAAGCGCTTTTTGTCGCCTCAAAGGAAAAATCGTTGTATTTGAGGATAATTTTCGCCCGCTTCTCGGCGCTTTGTGCCAACTTTTCTTGGTAGCGCAGCGGAGGACGCCGGGCATCCTTGCGTTTTTGATTTAGAAGTGCAAGATAGTCAAAAGTATCCAATACTGGTTTATTGGCGTTGTCGGCATCATGGGAAGTATCGCGCCAGTGAGCTTTTAATTCTCCCTGTTGAGAAAGCGGAATTACTCTACGGACATCTGCTAAACTGACTAATTCCAAATCAAAACGCGAATCGTTGCTCCCCTTTCTGTTGTCGCCCATGACAAATATGTAACCCGGTGCTATGATAATTGGTTTACAGTCCGGTAAAAAATCTCCTCCATAGGTTGACCTGGCTTTAGCCGTATATGGTTCGCTTGTAATTGAACCATTTATCCAAACAAATCCGTCGCGAATCTCAAGTTTGTTACCCGAAATAGCAATCACTCTTTTGACAAAACCTGTATTTATATCTGCCGAACCGGAACTTTCCCGGCTGATAATTGCCCGCGTCTTGTCATTGTTAAAAAAAACGATATCGCCTCTTTGCAATTCATATCCGAAATAGCGCTTGCCAAAAATCTCGATGCCGCCAGGATACCGCCGCGCCCGGGCACTTCCCGCAACCTCCTGCATTCTTGCAATGTTAGTCTTACCCTTGCCTTTGGGAAAGGTTGGATACATTGAGCCGGTTCCGGAAACGTAGCTTATCTCCTCAACCAACCCGCCTTCAAAAGCAAGTAAACGCAGGGAATAAAAGCTGCCAACGCCTATGATGATACCCAACACAATCCAAAGAGGTAAAAGCACTTGAAACGCAAGCAGCACCGTTAAAGCTTTGACAAGGAAGTGATGCTGGCTGCGGACTACTTTCCATGGCCAGGTAATAGGAAAAAAAACTCCGAAACCGATCTTTCTGACAAAATTTTTTATCATTCTACAAAGTCAGTAAAAAAATTACTATAAAAATACGCACGAAAAAAGTATACAAAAAGATTTAACAGTCAGCAAGATGACAACCTGTAAGGAAACAGTTAAAAGAAAAATAAAGCAGAACAACATTTTCCCGGCGCTGCCAAGAAAGTTGCTCATCATTACTGCAAACCGGTTTCTGGCGGGTTAACCGAGTGTGAACTTTTTGATATCGATACTGCTACCTGGCAAAGTTTTGACACTATCGAAAAAGCGAAATGGCATTACCATAAAACAGAGATTCCTAAAGTCAATGCCAAGTTGCCTGATTTATCAGCAGAAGAAGCAGCAAAAGTAGCCAAAAGCTTAGAGGAGACCTATGGAAAAATTTATCTGCTCTGGGATCCAAGCCAATCACATAAGCCCATTGGTAATCCTTCAATCACTATCTTAAATTAGATTTTTTTTAATTTCTGATTAATGCCTATCCCTAATCTCAAAGCTGGAGACATGACAAACTATACCTTCAGCTATTTTGCGAATACAACTATGATGAATTAACCAAAAATTTCTCACTTTAGAGATAAGTTCTATGATACTACAAC
>CAZUUL010000196.1:1734-2175 GCA_964623155.1 uncultured Gammaproteobacteria bacterium | reverse complement strand
GAGGCAGTCCTAATTTCAGGAATAAGATTATAGAGAGCAAAGACGAATGCGGAAAAACCTATTGCTATGTTGATGATGGCGATGACAAAATAGGAACGGGTGATTTACTTTTATATCAGGACGGTAAGTACAAAGAATTCGGTAAACTGGCTTTTCGCTTTGCAAAACTCTTTCTGGCTCCGGGCGCTATTTGGAAAGTAGGGCTTGAACGCAAGGAAGGCCAATATAATATTCATCATATAGAATCCACTTTCGACCACTATGTTTATGCTGTTGATCAAGAAAACCTCCCGGATACAATTCAAACTTTCCAAAGATTGTTAGGTGTAGCTATTCTATATAAAGGTGAACCACCTTCCCGTCTCTTTTCTTTTTCCATTTGTAGTGGCGACTAAATGCCGCAACGCACCGTCAGGAGGTACCGCATCCCTCGTGAACATC
>CAZUUL010000196.1:0-1724 GCA_964623155.1 uncultured Gammaproteobacteria bacterium | reverse complement strand
CTTCCAAGCCCGCAAGCAGGGCTTTACGTGTCTCATCCTTTTCCCAGGGGTTGATGAGGGGAACATTTCGAAATTCTTTAAATTCTTTGAGTGTCATGAGGTTCATACCTAAACTGAAGGAGGGACTTAAGTCAAATGTGTTAAAGATTGCCCAAATATTTACATAAATATACTTCTGCGACGTGTATGTCAGTTGGGAAAGCGCCTCTATTTTGATTCAGCTTGTTTCCCCATGGCTACCTGTCGTACTACTGTCCGGTTAAAATAAGGGTAAAGCAAGTTGTTGGAATGCTTTGTTGATACATCTTTCCTTTGGGACCTTTCCCCAGATTTCGTGCAATGGCCTGTTAGAAAACAACAGCACTGTCAAGGCCGCCATAATTGCTGGCAAGGTCCATCCAAGCTTTGATTGATATTTCACGAACAGGAGCAAAAGATACGCAATGAACGCCACCCAAACCTGGGCTAATACAGCATTGACGCTGGTCCCAAGAAATTTTTTAACTTGCAGTTGTTGCTTCAGCGTTCTGAAAAAAAGTTCCACCCGCCACCTTGCTTTGTAAAGATCACAAATCGTCTTCGCAGACAGATCGAAACGATTAGTTAAAAAAACATACCAGTGACCAGTTTGAGGGTCCCTGAAAGAGACCCTCCGGATTTTACCCTCATATTGACCCCCTTTTAACCCTGTCAGTCGTATCGTTTGATCTGCCATGATCCCTTGTGTCCGGTTCGTTGGAAAACTTTCTCTCACCTTGAATTTCATTCCCTCTTTGAGCCTTGTGATAAAAAAAACACCCCCCTGAGTTAACTTCCACAACCAAGCAGAATTGATATAACCTCGGTCAATCAGAAGAAAGGTCCCAGGGGCAAAATAAAGATCTTTTGCAATCCGCAGATCCTGACGTCTCCCAGCCGTCAAAATCATGAAATGAGGGAGATCACTGGCCACATCCAGGGCCACATGCAATTTGATGGCGCCCTTCCCATTATGAAACAAAGCCCACGGGGACAAAGACAAACACAATTCAATCGTGGTGGAATCCAAAGCCAAGACCTTGTTTTTTATTTGGTCCCTCTGTCCTGGAATCCATCGCTGGTCTCGGGCTAATAAATGATAAAAGGCCTCCTCAAAGATTTTCACATCTCTTTTGTCGTTGGCATCCGACAAGGTCGAACGATGAATCTCAAAATCAATCCCCAAATGATACAGCTTCTTCCTCGCACTCCCTAAACCGGCCACAATGGCTCTCAGACTATTGTGTCCGGTTAACTGACCAAAAAGAAGGGAGGTAAATTGGCCCCAGGTCGTTAACCGTCGAACTCTTTTGTCTCCCTCATACCGATCAACGATCTTTTGAAATTCAAATCGAGGAAGCTGTTGCAAAAGCTGAGAAAAGACAGTAGAAGAATTAGCCATAGCCTGTACCTCCGTTGTTGTGTCTGTTTGCGGCAACAAACCCATAGCATCGGAAGGATTCTCAGGCTATTTTTTTATAATCTAAACCGGACAGTAGTGATCCGATAGACAGTATAGAAATTAACCGATTTCTTACCCGATTCCATTTTTTGAAAATGTTGGGATGAAAAGCCATGCTCCTGCATATCTTCAAGTGTAAGCCCCTTCTCCTGCCGAAGTTTTCTAATTGTAGCCCCAAGCTTTTTAAAGAAAGCTGCCTGCTCCTTTTCCATTTTGCCTCTTTGAGAGAGGCAAATAATCAATG
>CAZUUL010000195.1:418-2179 GCA_964623155.1 uncultured Gammaproteobacteria bacterium | reverse complement strand
TCCCACTCTACCTAGCATGTTTTTGAAACAGCGGCTGCGGGCGATGGTTTTGCTTGCGGGAAATTTTTCCGCGTAAGTGAGCGCACCCTGTATGATCTCCTGCCCCGTGACTTGTACTTGAGGAACAAAGGTAGGAGCCGGAAGCCCGCGATTTAAAGACAGTCTCTCTTCCTCTTGTGGTACCAGAATAAGAATCGGGAAAAAGAAACCAAAGAAAATAAATGCCGCCAAACCGACAATTGAAAAAATGATAATTTTCCGCCAAGGCAGGGTCATAGACCTATTGTATATGGTGGGATTTTTTTTTCAATGCTTGAAAGCAATGGCATCTCCTGATACAGTTATAGGGTCTACAGTTATAGGGTCAGACCTTGAACTCTTTAAGGTCTGACCCTGAGACTGAAGGTCTGATCCTAAGACGAACAGTTAAATTATGTTATCTTATCTCTCTTGGCATTACAAAAGCAAACTCAACCGGATTTTTACCATCTGGAACAACTTCCTGATTTTTTCCTACCACTATTTTTCCGTTCCCGAACTCCTGCGCTCACTTTTTTCTCCCTGGAAAAAACAGGCCGTTGCCTCGAGCCATATTTTTCCTCTTAATCAATTTTTTGAAGCCGTCACTTTCAACATGGTCTCGCGCAGCATCGGCTTTCTTATTCGTACCGTCACTCTGTGGATGGCTTTGATTCTGATTTTGCTGGTAATCGTGGCCGGTTTTATCGGAGTCTGTTTGTGGCTGGCAATCCCTGTCCTGACTTTTCCCCTTTTTCTCTGGGAAAACCGGCCGGCCCAAGCAAGCCGCATCAAACACTCCAGCCACACCATGCGCGAACTGGTGACTGCCCTTTTTAAAACTGAAGAGGGCTTGTTTATTCGCGAACGTCTAGAACTCCAATCGAACGAAATTAAAAGCTTTTTATCATCAGCCCTTGATGCTGCTCCTGACAGCGCAACCGAAGCAAACACAATCTCCGATCTTTTCAGCCTGGCAACCCGCTGGCAAGCCTTTGCCGACTGGCTGAAAGAGCATAAACTGCAGCCGGCTGATGTAGTCGCTGTTGGCCAGTGGTACGAGCGCCGGGAAGCGGAAACAAAACGAAAACAAGCGTTTTGGGAGTTGGAAAATCTGATGCGAATTCCGGGCATCGGCCAGAACTGGACATACGGCTACACCCCCAGGCTAGAACAGTACACCACTCCTTTATCTATAGAGGCAAATCCCCTGGGCGAACTGGTCGGCCGCGAGCAGGAAATTGCTAAAATTGAAGAAATCCTAGCTAAAACCACCCACAATAGTGTCGTTGTCACCGGCGATGCCGGCATTGGCAAGCAACCAATCATTGAAACCCTGGCCACGAAAATTGCCCAGGGCACAGTCTATCTTTCTCTCCGCCACAAACGCCTTTTGCTTCTTTCCTTACCCCAAATTTTAAAAGACACCGAGCTGAGCTCGGTGGCCATGCGGGGTTTCCTACACTTACTTTTTCAAGAAGCTGAAGGGGCTGGTAATCTGATTCTGGTTATTTTTGACATCGACCGCTATTTGTGCGCGGGCGAACAATTGAATCTGGCAGAAGAAATAGTGCCAGTCCTGCGTGACGGCCGCTTGCAAATCATCGCTACCTCACTGCGGCAGCATTACCACGAGTGCATCGCCTCTGACCAAGAATTGGCTTCGCTTTTTGAAAACGTGGATATTGCCGAGCCCGCTCCTGCCAGCGTTTTGATTACCCTGACTGCAATCGTACCGCTGTT
>CAZUUL010000195.1:0-408 GCA_964623155.1 uncultured Gammaproteobacteria bacterium | reverse complement strand
AAAGAGATCGTTGACCAGGGCCACAAACTCCTGCCCGAAGTTCCCTTTCCGCAAAAAGCCATTGATCTGTTGGATAAAACTATCGTCCATGGCAAAACCCACAGCCAGCGCATAATTTCTTCTAAACACGTCGATGAAGTACTAACCGGCATGACCCACATTCCTTTGGGAATAATTCACCAAGATGAACGACAAAAACTTCTCCAACTTGAATCTCTCCTCCACGGACGGATCGTGGGTCAGGATGAGGCAATCAGCGCAATTTCTCAAGCCCTGCGCCGCGGCCGGCTTGAAATAAACAATGAAACCCGGCCCATCGGCGCTTTTCTGTTTTTAGGGCCAACCGGGGTCGGAAAAACCGAGACTGCCAAAGCCATGGCTAGTATCTATTTTGGCGATGAAAACAAA
>CAZUUL010000194.1:1486-2203 GCA_964623155.1 uncultured Gammaproteobacteria bacterium | reverse complement strand
TGATACTATGCCTCTTTTTTACATTCTAGTCAAGAAAAGTTGCGGGATTAGAGATCTTAGAATTAGCGCATAATGAGAGCATGCTAATTCCGACGCCTGAAAATACTAAAACAGTCTCTGATCTTCGAGAAAGACCAGTTGGCTGTTAAAAAGACTGCGCTCAACCTATGGTCCACTCTATATCCTTTACCGCTCCAAACCTAATGCGGTAATGCTCAGCCTTGATGAGTATCAAAAATTACTCGATATGGCTGAGGATTATCTCGATTCGCTCAAAGCCGAGGAGTACGAAAAGAAAAATAAAGAGAAAATCCGTTGGATTAAGCACGACGAACTTGTTAAACAGCTTGATTAAAAACCTTGTCATACCAACTTCTCTACCATCCACAGTGCTTAAAGCGGCTCAAGAAAATTCCTGCCGTTGACCAAGTAAAAATACTGAAAAAAATAAAGGATCTATCCCATAATCCATTCTCTCCCAATTTAGATGTTAAGAAATTGGCAAAAACGAAAAGGGGCATAATCTAACTAACCAACGAAAGAAATGAGGCAGGAGTAAGAATTTGGATACCCTTATAGCTTCCCAGCTTAAGAAGATGGGGATCGCCGCTGACTATGTACTCAGCATTTCCAGCGATGGCACACTCAAGAAATATGTTGTCATCTGGGTCTTCTTTGACAACCATAAGGACCCTTTCAGGGATAGTTCTGATGGAG
>CAZUUL010000194.1:0-1476 GCA_964623155.1 uncultured Gammaproteobacteria bacterium | reverse complement strand
CAAGGACCTGCTTGTACTCGACAAGAATGGCTTCTGAAACCACAAGATCAAACTTATCTTGCTGCCAAAGATTGATAATCTGTGCTGGCGCTCCAGAGGGATTCAGATAGCGACTCACTACCACATTGGTATCAAGAACCACTCTCATGCACGTTTACGAGTACGAACTGCCCGTATCGCCCTAGCAACGACTTTTTGGGCTTCTTCCTCAGACAAGTTTACTCGCTCCGAAACGGTTCGCATCTTCTCAAAAAATTCCTCACGTCTGCGTTTCCACTGATCGTAAAGTTCAATAGGTACAACAGCCGCAACCGGATCTCCATGCCACTTAACCACCACCCGGTTACCTCGGGCTATCTTTTGGAGGATCTTGCCAAACTGCCGCCTCACCTCAAAGGCATCGATAGTTTGATCCCTGGTTCCCAACACACCCATAGAGAGTTGATAAATTTAGGTAATAACGCTATTATCATAGATAGCGCAGTAATTGTCAAGAGTTTCCCTAAGAAGTAATTTCTAATTGCTCCACCCCATCCTCTGCCTTTTTACTTAACGATTGCGTTAAACTTAACTTCTGCCCCATCAGAGTAAATCCACTCCTCACGTTGTTCATCTGGTTATAGGCATTGGTCAAATGCTTCCCCAAAACTCCAAGCGAAGCATCAATCTCAAGATAATCTTTCTGGATCGCCTTGATTGCCGTCAAGATTTGTTTGGCCCGCTGTTCAATTTTTTGGCCCTCAAAGCTCATTAAAATAGCTTTTAAATAAGCATAAAACGTCGTTGGCGATACCGGTAGCACACATTTTTTATGCGCATATTCAAACAGTTCCGGATCATTCACAATTTCATAATAAACCGCCTCAGAGGGAATATACATCAGAGCATAATCAATCGTCCCTTCATCCGTCAAAATATATTTACTGGCAATATCCTGAACATGCTTTTTGACATCTTTCCCAAGCGCCCTTCGCGCCTCATCTTTTTCTTCATCGCTTCCTGCAGCATTAAGCCGCCGAAAATTCTCCATGGGAAATTTTGAATCAATCGGGACAATCCCATTTGCCGTTTTTATCGCGGCGTCAACCATAACGCCAGATTTGAAACTGTATTGGAGATGAAAAGATTGTTTGGGAAGCATTTGGCCTAAAAGCTCTTTTAAGACTTGCTCACCAATGTTGCCGCGCAGTTTGGGACTCTTCAAAAAATCCTGTAAATCTTTCATCCCGCGTCCTATCTCACTCATTTCACCAATATTCTTTTGCACTTGAGCGATGACTTTTGCTGCATTATCGAGTCGTTCATTAAGCGACTTAGTATTTCCTTGGAGGAGTCCGGTAAAGGTGCGATTTTGTTCTTCTAGACGGGATGAAGTCGTCTGGAGCCACGAAACTAGTTCTTCAGAGGGTTTTTGTTTTTGGCTAAGATTGCTCAGCCACCATTTAATTAGAATTGCGAGGAGAGCAAATCCTCCTA
>CAZUUL010000193.1:0-2215 GCA_964623155.1 uncultured Gammaproteobacteria bacterium | reverse complement strand
GATGAAAAGAAACGCGAGTAAACAAAAAACACCCTACCAACGATAACGTGATCAAGCCAGCTAACCCCAGCCCGACCACCGCTCCGCCATTATCAAGTGCTCGCGATAGCCCAAATGCCCGTCCTTTATGTTTATCGTCAACAGAAGCCGATATCAGTGCATCCCGCGGCGCACTATTGATGCCTTTAGCACTCCGATCCAAAAACCGAACCACCAACACTTCCACCCAACTAGTTGCAAAAAAAAGTAAGACCATCGCTGTCCGCAGAAGTTGCGACCCCAAAACAAAGGGCTTGCGCTTCTTGTAACGGTCAGATAAATAGCCTGAAATAGGCTGGAAAAGATGTGGTGTTGCCTCTCCCAACCCTTCAACCAACCCCACAATTGCCGACGAGACATGTAAAACGTTGGTTAAAAAAAGAGGAATGGTCCGCTTGATGGTTTCCCCGCCGATGTCGTTTAAAAAAGAGACAACGGAGAGAATAAAGACGTTTTGTGGGAAACCGAAGATTGATCGCTGGTTCATAACTTTTGGACTACCTTCTCCATCATCTCTTCTTCGCTCAAGTAGGTCGTATCAAGGACAAAATTATAATTTTTGGGGTCGAAAAAATCAGCGCGATGATAAATCTTTTCAAGTCGCGTCAACCAGTTGTTGGTCCGATCGGCGATGCTTTTTTCTGCTTCCTCCAGAGCTACCCCTTCCCGTTTGGCAAAGCGCTGGGCGCGCACTCTGTCGCTGCTAGTCAGAAGAATGCGTAAAACTCCTGGTATCTTATCGGCCATAATTCCCGCCATCCAACCCTCGATGATTATATGGTCTTTGCTTTTTAATAATCTCGCCATGCTTAAATCCACTTCTTTGGTTAAGTCGGGAATTTGCTCCTTGGCACTTTCTAACAAAATACCATGGTTTCGGGCATAGTCACGAAAGAATTGACTACCTGAAAAGGTGGGCCAGCCGAGGTGTTTGTACAGATTCCAAAAGAGAGTAGTTTTGCCGGTACAGATTTTGCCCGAGATTGTGACTTTGTTAAACATGATTGCGATAACCTAGTTTATCCAAAACTACTCCCAGGGTTTCCATGGCTCCTTTGGAATAAGTATCGATTACTAGATCGTAGTATTTGGGATTCCAGAAATCGTGCTTGCCGTAAATTTTGTGCCATTTGACGATATTTTCGTCCTCCCGCGTCCGGATAAAGCGTTTGGCTTCATCGGCTGTCACCTCGTCTCTGTTCATAACTCGGTCAATCCGCACAGCGTCGTTGCTGCAGATGAGCAAAAGTTTTAAAATGCCGGCTATGTCCTGGGCGACAAAACCCGCCAGCCAGGCTTCGTAAATCACTTTATTTTCTTCAATCAGAGTTTTATGGGCCAGTTCCTCCATTTTCCGTTCGTGATCATCGGGTCTAAGAAGAGCGCCGTGTTCGTTTTCGTTAACACCACGTTTTCTGTCCCATTTACGCTGGAGCGCGCCGGTATTTATATATTTCCAACCCAGGATATGCTGGAGATTTTTAGCAAGTGTTGTCGTCCCAACAGCAACTTTTCCGGAAATTGTTATATTGCGATATTTTAAATTTTTTTGCATCAAGCTATTATATACTATTCCTAACTCATGATCCTACTCATCGACTTTGGCTCTCAAACCGCCCATCTGATTGCTAGAAGAATCCGCGAGCTCGGTCAAAAAGTAAAAATCATTTTGCCCAAAGATACTCTTAAGGAGATCCAAAAATCCAAACCCAAAGGCATCATTTTTTCCGGTGGTCCAGCATCTGTGTACGCAAAAGGTGCCCCTGCCCTTGACATTAACGTCTTTAACCAGGGAATCCCGCTTCTTGGCATTTGCTACGGTTTGCAATTAACTGCCCACCTTCAAGGCGGTGAAGTAAAACCTGGATTTAAAAAAGAATTCGGCCCCGCTTTCTTCCGCCTAAGGCGGACTTCGTCGGGCAAGCCCGCTTTAATTTTTTCTGATTTACCTGATGAATTCCCTGTCTGGATGAATCATGGCGATGAGGTGATTAAACCACCCAAAGGTGCAACTGTTTTAGGCTCGACAGAGACTTTAAAAATTGCCGCTTTTGCCGATGAAAAACGAAAACTGTACGGTATCCAGTTCCACCCCGAAGTCGTCCACACGCCCTTAGGCCGCGAGATTCTCAAAAATTTCCTGGAAAAAGTCTGCCAACTTCCAACCAAACATTCC
>CAZUUL010000192.1:0-2225 GCA_964623155.1 uncultured Gammaproteobacteria bacterium | reverse complement strand
TTTTTTTTTTTTTTAAAAATGTCATTTCGTTAAACTCGAGCGCCCGCGCGCGACAAATCTCTGGGGAAAATTGTCTGCTAGCAAATTTTTCTAATGCTTGCCATAAAGTTTTGCTATTTTGAAGGTTAAAAAGTATACCGGTTTTGTTATGAATTACAATCTCGCCTATCCCCCCCTGGCCGTAGGCAATTACAGGTCTTCCACACGCCAGCGCCTCCAAAGCTACCAAACCAAAATCCTCCTCCCCGGCAAATACCAGCGCGCGGCATCCTTGATAATAGCGAAGTAGCTCCCTATCTGTCAAATTTCCTCCCACAAATTCTATCGTCGGGCCGGCTCGCGAGCGCAAAAATTTATCCTGCACCCCCGAACCAACTATTTTTAATTTCCAACCCAGCTTATTAAAAGCTTCGATAACTAAATCCAATCGTTTGTGTTGTACTAGCCGTGAAACTGCCAAAAAATAGTCGTCGCTTTTCCCCCCGCCAGGCCGGAAAAAATCTGTATCGACCGGCGGAAACATTACCGGAGCGGAAACGCGGTAAAATTTTGCAAGCCTGTCAGCCACCGTCTGCGATATCGCCAGATAACGGTCGGGTCTGTGCGAAGCGATGAAATCCCATCGGCGCATCTGTTCCTGCAGGGGAAAAACAAAATTGCTTATTCGATAACCGAGATGATCACTCCACAAATACCTTGTGGGCGTAAGCTGGTAACAAATATGCAAAGTCTGCGGCTTAGTGATGATTCCCTTTGCCTCGGCGCTGGTCAGCGAGACGACAAGGTCATATTCGTCAAAACAAAAGGATTCAAAAGCATACGGCATAAGGAAGGGGTACCATTCGTGCCTGTTTTTCGGCAACGGCCATACTTGAAGCGGTGACGCGATCACCTTAAAATCTTTAGTCCATGGGGTTCTCCCGGGATCGTAAACAGCAGTATAAAGCGGTGCGTCCGGCCACAATTTGTGAAGGGTTATGAGTACCCGCTCGGCGCCTCCGAATTTGTTCAGCCTGTCATAAACCAAGGCAACTTTCATAAACCTTAAGGGTTGCTTGAGCAGTTTTATCCCAAGAAAATTCACCCGCTCTACTCAAGCCGGCTTTAATTTTACTTTTAAACTGGAACGGCTCGGCAGCGATCTTTCTTAAGATTCTAACCAGCGACCCTTTTTTACAAGGATCAAAAAAACGAGCCGCCCCAGCGCACAATTCTTTGGGTACGGGAATATCACTTGCAACCACCAGACAACCCAGGCTCATCGCCTCAATTAGTGGCAAGCCAAAACCCTCGGCCAGGGAAGGGAAAACCAGAGCTTCAGCTTGCTCGTAAAAACTCGCCAGGTCATCATCAGACTGATATCCGGCAAAAAAAACTTTTGATTGCAAACCTTTTCTTTTGCAATAATTTTTCAAGCGAGGATAAAAAAAGTCATCATCACCAACCAGAACCAATTTTATCCCTTTAGTATCTGCTTCTTTAAATCCGTCTATCAGCAGCTCAAGATTCTTGTGAGGATGGGCAGAACCGACATAAAGAAAATATGGTTGCAATTTTTTTGCAGTCAAACTTTCATATTGAGCCGGTTGTACTCCGCTTGCTTCGCCAATGACCGAAATTTTATCCTCTGCCACTTTAAACTCAGAAATAAGATCTTTTTTTGTAGCTTTTGAAACGGTGATTAAATTACAAGATTTTTGCAGAGTTGAATGAAGTAGCGCGCGGAAAAAAAACTCTTTTAACTGCGGCAGAGGTTGCGGAAACCGGGCTATTCTGCCTGTTTTTACTTGAGCAATGGTCACGTCGTGTATGGTAACCACAAAGCGGGAAAAATAAAAAAGGGATGGGCTAAAATTTTGATAGGGAAAGTGAACCAAGTCGAGTTTTTGCTTGTAAAAAAAATAGGGCATGACTATTTGTTCCAAAGGGACATGCCAACGGATGTCAGCTAAAACTTTGCTGAAGTTTTTTGCCGGTGGGGTAAATGTGATATAAGTTTTTTTTCGTAGGAAAAGGAGGTAATGATTGTTAGCGTCAATGCTGGCTAGATGCTGAATCAGATTCCTGATGTAGCGGCCTACTCCGGTTTCTTCATAGAGCCTGGCGTCAATACCTATGCGATAAATTTTTTTCATGATTTGAGAAGCTCTAGCGCCTTGGAATAGTTTCCAGCTAGAGATTTATTGCCGAGAATTTTTCCCAAGCAAAGTCCAGCTATCGCCTTG
>CAZUUL010000191.1:0-2226 GCA_964623155.1 uncultured Gammaproteobacteria bacterium | reverse complement strand
TTAACCGCGCCAAATACTATCTATACAAGGGGGTGAATCTTGCGAGACTTTAGGAAGTATGTAATTACTCATATGTTACAATATTACAATGAATAAGAAGAAAGCCGGTATCGTGGCGCTTATTGGTAGACCAAACTCTGGCAAATCAAGCCTTCTCAATAGCATTATTGGCCAAAAGGTATCTATCACTTCGCCAAAACCCCAAACTACTCGGTTCTCAATTCAGGCAGTTTACGAGGATGACCGGGGACAAATAATTTTTTTTGATACTCCGGGAATATTTGCCAAAGCACAAGATGCACTCTCGCAAAAAATTAACTTTACGGCCGAACAAGCGCTTAAAAAAAATGTTGATGTCGCAGTCTATGTTATCGACCATACCCGGGAACGCGATATTGAAGAAAATAAAACCCTAGGAATCATTCGTAAGCTAGATCTTGCAAAAATTTTAGTCTTTAACAAAATCGACATCCGCGAACCCTCGTATATGGAACAGTACGCATTTTTAGAAGATGAGTTTAATACCATGATTAAATTATCTGCCCTTAAACGAACCAACTTAAATATCCTTTTGGAGAAAATTTTTGAGAAGTTGCCTGAAGGCGAACCTCTAGTAATGACCAAAGATTTAGCCCAGCCGGCGATAAATCTTGACAGCAAAACCTTTATCGCCGAACTCATCCGGGAAAAGGCGTTCCTAATGCTTAGACGTGAACTTCCTTACCATCTATCAGTAAGTGTCAATGATATTGCAGAAAGGGCAACAGGAATGCTTTACATCAACGCTACTATTTTCACCTCAGCTGATAGATATAAAAAAATGATTATTGGAGATGGTGGAAGAATGATCAAGGCAATAGGAAGTTATGTACGTAAAGAGCTAGAGCTCATTACCCAAAAAAAAGTTTATCTTGATTTGGTTGTAGTTACTGATCCGCACTGGATGGAGAGAATGCTTTGATTACCTCAAATTTAAAATATACTCTTTAATCGTCTCAAACTCTCCCCTCTCCCCAAAATCTCCATACTCTCTAAAAGTGGTGGGCCAACAGTTTTGCCGGTGATGGCCAGTCGCAGTTGCATAAAGACATCTTTAGGTTTTTGCTTTAACTTTATGGATAAATCTCGAACTGCTTGCTCCATCGCATCACGGGTCCAATCAACATCTTGTAACGTATCTGACAATGATTGGACAATGGTTTTATCAATTGGTTTTTCGTATTCCTTCGGTTCCTCAAAGAAAAATCCAGCCATCGGCCAGAACTCGATAAGAGTTTTAATTCTTTCTTTAATAAGCGGGATAATTTTTTCAATGACATCCAAGGAATATTTTTTGTTATAAAATTCAAAGATTTGAGTTTTAAGTTTTGAATTTTGCGTTTTTCTGATATATTCGCCATTTATCCACCTGAGCTTCCCGATATCAAATACTGGCCCGACGGTCTGAACTCGCTCAAGAGTAAATTCTTTGATCAATTCGCGGATTGAAAAAATTTCTTGTCCGGAAGGATGTGAACAGCCCATCAAAGCAAGATAATTAACTATAGCTTCCTGCAAAAAACCCTGCTCTTTATACCAAGACACCCAAACCGGATTCTTGCGTTTTGAAAGTTTAGATTTGCCGGGATTTCGCAGCAGAGGCGTATGGGCAAAGATAAGTAAAAAAAAAAAAAAAAACCGGTAAAGAAGGATATGCTTGGGCGTTGAAGAAATCCACTCTTCACCGCGAATAACGTGGCTGACTTGCATCAAATGATCATCAACCACCACTGCCAGGTGGTAAGTTGGGAAAGCATCGGATTTTAACAATACTTGATCATCAATCTGGTTGTTTTCAAAACTAATTTTTCCGCGAATGACATCAATAAATTCCGTTGATCCTTGGTCCGGAACTTTTAAACGAATAACGTACTTTTCCCCATTCTTGATTCGTAACTCGGGATTCTTGATTGTTAGACACCTGCCATCGTAGTGGGGGACTTGTCCCCGGTTTTGCTGATCTTTGCGCATCTTTTCAAGGATTTCCGGAGTACAAAAACAATAGTAAGCATGGCCTTTTTCTATCAGTTGTTGAGCATATTTTTTGTAAAGATGCAGGCGCTCGGACTGGCGGTAGGGAGCAAACGGGCCGCCGGTTTGAGGCGATTCGTCAGGTTTAAGCCCAAGCCATAACAATGATTTGAAAATACGCTCTTGGCTGCCGGGAACAAAACGCGCGCGATCGGT
>CAZUUL010000190.1:0-2239 GCA_964623155.1 uncultured Gammaproteobacteria bacterium | reverse complement strand
ACTGCGTTCAAATCCATTATTTCACCCTCCCCTCTATTTCTTCCTGTTCCTCTTGTTGCATCAATTCTGATATCACCCTTGCTACTCGATCCGGGTCTGGCACCGATTCAAAAGTAAAAGCCGCCCCCTTCTCACCCTTAACCGCCGTCCTCTGTTCCGACGCCGTTTGCACAATTACATTACCGAAATTAAAATAATGCGCCAGTACTCCGGCTTGCGAATAGTTGACTTCTTCAATACTTTTTATCTGGGTAACATCAATATTTTTGTACAAAAACCCATAAAAATCCACATCAATTACTCTCTCATCAGTCACAATAAAAACGCTGTAAAACCAGCTCAAAAACTTCATCATCGCCAAAAGAGCAAGGCCAAGATACCAAAGAATCGAAACAAATAAAGAAAGCGCAGGCGTTAAACTTTCGATCAACGGAAAACTCCCCCAGAAAAATGGCACCGGCAGTAAAAACACAATCAATGCGATCCAAGATAAATTTACAACTGGATGGCTCCGCAAAAGTAACAATACTGTTTCCTCCTCATTCTGAACCTCAAATTTAACGTTTTTTGGATACGCCATCGAAAGACCATCTTTAATCATCTTTTTAATCTCCGCCACCACCACATCTCGACGATCCCTCTTTTTCACCTCCGGCATGCCTCCATTCTACCACCCCAGGGTTTCTCCTTGTTTTCAGGGTGCGACCCTTCCCTGAAAAAAGCAGTGTTGACAAATCATACTTTTAGTAATACAATAATTCATAATTAAGTATGAATATTCAAAGAATTACTGTCAGTCTGCCAAAACATATCCATGAAGAATTACTGAATTCTGTCGGCAAAAGACAACTCAGCCGTTTTGTAGCCGAAGCCGTCGAAGAACACATCCTGGAACAGAAAACCAAATCTGGTAACCCTATTGCCGATTTCTTCAACCTAAGAAATAAACTGCCAAAATTTTCTAACAAAAAAATCATGGAGGCCATCAAAAAAGGAAGAACATGAATAAATATGTTATTGACGCCTCGATTATTCTAAGGTCTTTACTAAATGAAAGTTCCGATATCGCCGAAAAATTTAAAAAAATACTCACCGATGTAGCACACAATCACGCGAAGGTCTTTTCACATCATTTGATCAGCGCCGAGGTAGCCAACGGCCTCAGGTTTACCTTAAAAGATAAAGAAACCGCCGTTGATACATTCAAAAAATTTGCAAGGATTCCATTGACAATCCTAAGCCCCACAAAGGCTCAGCAGGAAAAAACACTTAGCCTATCGTACGATCTCAACACAACCATATATGACACTTCATATCATGTTTTAGCAAAGTCGCATGGCGCAATTTTTCTGACCTGCGACCATGATTATTTCAAAAAAGCAAAAAGCCTAAAGGGAATCGAACTCTGGGAATAATTATCCCTAACTTTATTTCTTCTCAATATTAAAAAACGCAAAGCCTTTCTGCGGAATCTTCAAATACCCAGGCGCTCGCAGGTTAAATGCCTTCTTAAATTCTTCTCCGCTAAAAGAAATTCCATTTATCGTTACCGTTCCAGTCTGCCCCTGGCCTTGTTGTGCGCTAACGCTTGAAGCGGAACTAATTCCGCCATATTTACTTGCCACATTTCTTAGTTCCTCATGACTATAAGGATTCCCTCCCCAGCAGTTCGTTGTCACTGGCGAAATTCGGCTAGCCTCACTATCGGATCCCTTAGTCAGCACTAAAGCAGCATTTGCGATATCTGCCATCTCTTCCGGACTTAACCATGGATTCTCTCTACCGCATTTTGCGCTATTTGGACTATATTCCTTCGTATACCATGCCTTGTAAACCCATGGAGACCCGCCAAACTTCTCATAAGATTTATCTACAAAATTTCCGCCTCCACCTCCATCGGTTGTATCCCAACCCATTGTCGTCAAATACACCCCTGTCGTTGAAGAATAATATGTTACGACATCTTCCAGCACTTGACCACGAGTATCAATCACCGCTTGCCTCCACTCGGCGGGTGGATTGTCGGCCTTACTCTTCCTGAAAACTTGACAATTTTCTGTCGTGCAAATCTGCTTCCCCTCAATCTTATATCGATAAGCATAAGTTCTGGCCGCTACCGCTTGCGCTTTTAAGGCTTCGGAATGCCAGGTTGAAGGCACTTCAGCAATTCCCCAAAGATATGTAGTTTCAAAGTCCAGATTTCCATAACCGGCAACACTTATCGTTCCGCCCGTATCTT
>CAZUUL010000189.1:0-2248 GCA_964623155.1 uncultured Gammaproteobacteria bacterium | reverse complement strand
CGGATCTAAAATAACATACCCCAAGCCTTCTAAACTATACCAAACGTCAAAAACATAACCATTGTTTGTATAGCTTCCAAGCTTTTCGGCCCAGCTTGGTGCTGGTGCAAGAGCAGTCAAAATGGTCTTTTCATACCAATAACTGTCTTTAACTTCGCCCCATTTGGAAGGATTTCCCTCGAGCGTAATCCCGACTTTGGTCACAAATGAAGGCGCGTCAACCGGAGGCGCGGCTGAAGACCCACCGCTGCTTGAGGAAGAATAGCTTACTCTTCCTATTCTCCCATCATCTGCTCCTTGGCACTGTTTAATCCAATCAGGAAGGTCATTGTTAGTCGGGTTGGCGGGCAGTTTGCTAGTATCATAGTAGACATCAAAATCCCACCAAAATCCCGGTTGTGAACCGTCGGTGTAGCTGGGCGGCAGATTACCAGCCTCGGCTCCTTCCAAGGTAGCAACGAAAATTGTTGAATGCGGCAGAGGGTCAAGACAGGTCTCTCCGGCAGTGCCCAGACAGTGTCCCCGGCCAATAAATACTCGCTTGCCTGCCCCATCGGGATTAGTACGGCCTGGATCATTGGCAGAAAATATGGTCTTGCCAATCTCGATCATCTCGCTGCCCTCGGGATTGCCGCCGGTCCAGACTTTCCAGGCCGGGACACCTGCATCTTTTTTTATCAGCACCCAGTCAATGTTCTCCCGGTCTTTATAAAGAGGTCGGGTATCAGCTACAGCAACCCGCAGCAATTTGTTTTTTTCAAGGTTATATGAACAGTCTTTTTCCGAGCCAGTTGAAGGATTTGCAGTTGGAAGAGTAGCTAGTTGTTGCGGCCCCATAAAAAAAACCGAAGCCAGAAGTCCGATGAGCAGATACCACATACTACAACTAGACTAGCACTACTGGTTTGATAAATCAACGCCGATTTTGAATGTGTCTGAGCAGGATAAAAGAAATTAGAGACCAGAAATAGAAGCAATGGAGTACAAATACTAGCAAGCTGCTAAGCCGCAGAGTGAACACCCAAACATAATCTGGTATACTAATGCAAGCTAAAGTGATTGATCAATTTATGGTAGTTTCACAGACTCTTACCAAGGAGGCAAAATTTCTTGCCCAGAAGATTGCAGAAACATATAAACCGGAAAAAATTATTCTTTTCGGTTCTGCAAGTCGTGGTCAAGGAAAAACAGATTCTGATATTGACCTGTTGATAATTAAAAAAAGTACAAAAAAAAGACCGTTTAGAATTAAAGAGGTATTTGAGGCTTTGCGAGGAGTGAAACGTACATTTTCCCTAGATGCGATTGTGTATACGCCTGAAGAAGTTAAACAGCGTTTGGCGCTGGGTGATTACTTCATTCAAACCGTTTTGACTAAAGGTCAAGTTCTTTATGACTAACAAACTCCAGACACTGGCTCAAGAATGGTTTGAATCAGCGTTAAGCGATTTCGAATATGCCCAAATTGGTTTAAAACAGGTGGAAATTTTTCCTCAAGTTGCCTTTCTTTCTCAACAAACTGCTGAAAAATTTCTCAAGGGATTCCTCGTGCTCAATGGGGTGGAACCAGCACAAATTCATGATTTACCAAAATTACTCGATGACTGTGCAAAATTGAATCCTGAACTTGAGAAACTCCGTGATGCTTGTGAATTGCTAACGGGATTTTATATCGAGTCAAGATATCCACCTGATATTCCAGAGTATGCAAAAGAGGAAATAAATGAAGCATTTGAAAGCGCTAAACTTGTTAAAGAAACAATTTCTTCTCTATACTAACCAAGACAAGGAATCTGGAGTCTATCATAACGGCAGTGGGTAATTGTTGTATTCAAGATAGAAGTTAGTGAGAGAATTTATAGAAGAGTTTGAGCAGGATAAAAGAGATCAGGGACCAGAAAAGGAGATCAAATAGAAATGTATAAAATACGAATGGAGTAGGAGTATAACGACGTTGACTTGCGCTATACTAAATGATAGGATAATTATGGTGATGGCTATGAAAAAAATATCGTATAGTAAACTTCAAGAAAAATATCCAAAAAAACTCGTGGTGCTGACAAGAGACAGGAGTAAAGTTGAAAACTCTCAAAGTTAATCTCCAAGACATTGTATTAATGGGGCCAATTCAGCGAAAAGGAACAATCAATGTTTATATTTCCTCTTTGCGTAACCACCCAAATTTCTCCCTCGCACACAAGTTTTGACAACAAGGAATATAATAGAAGGAACTAGAGAAAGGTTGTAA
>CAZUUL010000188.1:0-2275 GCA_964623155.1 uncultured Gammaproteobacteria bacterium | reverse complement strand
GGGAAGACTTGATATCTTTGATACCTTCGACATCGCATTTCAAACCACTACCCGGCAGATTATTTTTAAACAACTTAAAAACGTTTAAAACGAAAGGAGGAAAGATCATGAAAGCAGCACAAATAAATAAATACGGCGGCAGTGATGTTGTCGAGATTAATCAAAACGCTCCCAAACCCGTTGTATCGGCAGGAAAAATTCTTGTTAAGGTTCATGCTGCGGGAGTTAATCCGTTTGATTGGAAAGTTAGGGAAGGATACATGCAAAAAATGATTTCACTAAAGTTTCCTTCAACATTAGGAGGGGATTTTTCGGGTGTGGTGGCAGAGGTTGGCGAAGGTGTCTCCGATTTCAAGACCGGCGATGAAGTCTACGGACAATCATACGTCTTTGGCGGAGGTGGGACATTTGCCGAATTTGTACTCGCTGACCCAAAAAATATTGCCATTAAACCTAAAAAATTAAGTCGTGTTGAGGCAGGGGCACTACCACTGGCCGGCATAAGTGCCTATCAAGCCTTGGTTGATCATATTAATCTTAGTAAAGGCCAAAAGCTTCTTATTCACGGCGGAGCCGGTGGCATCGGATCAATTGCCATTCAAATTGCTAAGCACATGGGAGCTTATGTGGTAACAACAGTAAGTGCAGATGATAAACAATTTGCCAAAGAGTCAGGCGCAGATGAAATGATTGATTATAAAAACCAAAAATTTGAAGACTTGTTACATGCCTATGATGCCGTCTTTGACACAGTAGGTGGCGAGACATACAAAAGATCGTTTAAAGTACTAAAGAAAAACGGCGTAATAGTCTCTATGTTAGAACAACCTAACCAGGAGCTTATGCAGAAATATGGAGTAAAAGCTCTTGCCCAAGGTACAAAAGTCACCAATGAACATTTAGCTAAGCTAGCTGATCTTGTTGATAATGGTATTATTATTGTCCATGTTGATAAAACATTTATCTTGGATCAAGCAGGCGAAGCACTCGAGTACCTAAAAACCGGCCACCCCCGAGGCAAAGTAGTTTTGACGGTTTAAGTGCAGTTGCATTCTTATTTTTCTATCTGTGTTATCTTGGTATGGCTGCGGGTGACTGAGATGTGGAAGAAAGCTGAGTCTTTGGAAGCGCAACTCGGTATCGCCTTGTACACCCAGCCTAATTTTGTGCTGCTGAGGAGATGTTGACCAGCCAGTGGACGCCGAATTTATCAGCAGTTAAAATTATGGCTTTTTGCATTCCTTAGATTATACACCAAAAAACAGTAGTCATGACAGTATGGTGGGTTTGGTTACTTTCCTAAAAAAATAGTGCAGCACTCTAAACAAAATAACGCTCACCAGTACCAACAGCACAAACAGACTGGCCGGTGGATAGTTTGGATTGGCCAGCTCTGGTGTTGCTTTTACTTGGCCATGGAACCATTTAAGCCATCCCTCATATTTCATGACAACTATATGAAGAAAGATGGCGATAAAACCAAGCCAGCCAGCCAGACTCAAACGCTTCTTCCATACCTCAACTCCCAGCTCTTTGATCTTGCTGTTTCGGGAAATATAGGTCATATAAGCCCAGACTAAAATTACGACAATGCCAAAGGTAACCGGCAACCATTCAGTAAGATACCAGTTGGGAAAGGGAAAACGTTGCTGTTGAAGTAAAGACACAATGACGTGAGCCACTGCTAACCCAAAGGCGAAAAGTCCTAACTGCCGGCGGTACGACACCATGCCACTAAAAAACTGGTGGTTGCGTAGTGGGCCGATAAGCAGAGTCAGCCCGGCAATAACCACCGCTACTGACCCAAGGACTTTGTTGATAATATACAGATTGTAGTAGCCACGCCGCAGATAAAGGTATCCAGAAAAAATGGCAAAAACTATAAAAGTGATAAGAAAGCTTTTAAGCCAACGGCTTTGTTCTTCTCGTGTCATAGTTTCCTGAAAAATTTTAACTTCGTAAGTATAGTGTACACACCGATCAGT
Organism: uncultured Gammaproteobacteria bacterium; assembly: GCA_964623155.1. Lineage (GTDB taxonomy): Bacteria > Patescibacteriota > Microgenomatia > CAZUUL01 > CAZUUL01 > CAZUUL01. The sequence continues at coordinate 290 of CAZUUL010000188.1, read as the reverse complement.
TCAGTCGCAAGCATGAGTACATTTAAGCTATCCCCACTAGGCCCCATCCAGGCTGAGGCCAACCAAAAGTTGAGATTGAGAAATATTCCTCCTATAAGCCCCAGGCTAAGTGTTAGCAACACCAACTTATGATCACCCTTAACCGCGAGGTAGAGACAAGAAACACTAATCGTAATTGCAGTAAGAAACTCTCCCCACATGGTGAGAGTGCCAAATAGAGCTGCGTTAGGAATGGCTGTCGTATTAAGAAATTGCTTGTACCACGCGTGAGGATTTTTGGCGGCGAAAAG
>CAZUUL010000187.1:0-2295 GCA_964623155.1 uncultured Gammaproteobacteria bacterium | reverse complement strand
TATAGAGAAAATAAACAAAGGCAAGTTCGACGTCTACCAAACCGGAGACTGGGGTACCCACAAAAAAGACTTCTTCACCCAATATGCTCTGGTAATCAGCAGCATTCCCCTGATGCCGGCATGGCTAGTCGACAAAATCGCCCAAAACGAAAAGTTAGTCGATCTCTTTTCCCACCTACCACTTTACCTTATTCCACTAATAAAAATTATTGTCAACTTTAAATCTGGTCGAGGTTTCCTGCCTTTGGCGATTCTTAAAATAGAGAAATACTATGCCCTTCGGTTTCTAAAGTCGAAAATTAGTAAACTCTTCAAACAATATACCTTTAAGCTAGCCGTTACTCCGTAATTTTGATCGCCCCCACCGGACAATTTTGTTCAGCTTCTTTCGCTCTTTCTATGTTATCCGGCCCAATCATGGCGTTTATCTTGACAACAGCCTTGCCGATATCATAATTCATCTCAAAAATATCGTCTGCAATTCCACTACACAGGGCACAACCAATACATGTTTCTTCATTAACTATAGCCTTCATCTTTTCTCACTTATATCACTATTGCATATATAATACTATCAGTCAAAAAGCAAAATCACAAAACAGTGCTTAAACTAAAGGACGGAAAAGTAATTCGCGAACAAATGTATGTCTATTTGGTGGGTAGATATGACGGCGTCACTGCGCCAAATTGGAGTCTTAGGAAAATGCTTTCTACCGCCTACCGCTTTGAGAGCGAGGAGAGAACGTGGAACGAAATGCTCCGCTTCATTAAGCCAAAAAAGAAAATGAAAATACTTGACGCTGGCTGTGGCTTTGGTCACTTCGTGTCCTACTGTCTAGACAAAGGCCACAACTGCTATGGCTACGAAGTTGATGAAAGGCTCATCCAAATTAGTAAAAACATTCTCAAGGTAAACAAGCAAAACCCGAACCGAATTGCGTTCGTCAATGGCAAAAAGTTGCCTTACGGAAACGAAAGCTTCGATCTTATCAATCTCAGCTTTGTTCTCGACTACGTCCAGGATATTCCATCGCTATTAAAAGAACTAAAAAGAGTCTTGAGAAAAGATGGGGAGATCTATATTGAAGCACCCAATTACCTGTGTTGTTTCAGCCCCATATACGCGCTAGTCTTCTTCCCCTGGCTTCCAAAATGGCTAAACCGGTTGTATTTCAGATTACGAGGCAGGCCAAATACCAAGGTAATTGAAAGCCTGACCTTTGTCACTCCCTCGTATCTGAGTCGTATATTCAAACGGTTAAATTTCAAAGTCGAAAACTATGGTCTAAGGTTTTGGCAGGACCTAATTGATCAAAAGAATATCGCCAACAGAAACAATAATCTACTTAGTCTAGTAAACTTAGCCAATCGACTTAAACTAAGCTGGGCATTGAAATTATTTGCACAACTAGGTTTTTATACCCCCTTGATTTATATTTTAAGGAACCATCAAGGTAAAAAAAATATTTCAACAGGGAAAGTCTATGAAACCGACTTTATTTATAACATTACCGAAGCTATCTCATATAAATTCTTTGGCAAACTCTTCGTCTGGCTTCCACTTACTCCGAATCAAATAACTTTTTTTGGATTTTTATTAAACGGCTTGCCGTCGGCCTATTTCTTCTCTTTGGGAACACACCTGGGCTATTTAATCGGGATTTTATTCTGTATCAGCTATGCGACTTTTGACTGGATGGATGGCTTTGTTGCCAAAAACAAAGGCTTAAGCTCAAATTCCGGCAGTTTTCTCGACCCCGTGTTTGACTTTATCTGGCAGCACCTATTAGTAACCGGCTTGGCGCTGGGAGTCTATAACTCGAAGGGGCAAAGCTATTTATGGTTAGTCTTGGGCTTTTTAACTTTAGTAAGCATGGTGGTTGCCAATCATATCGGCGTTATCTTCAGGGACAAATTCGATTTCAAGTTTAGAAGCACCCTGACAGTTTTCAGGGAAGAAATAATGAAGAATAAAAAGACCTACCTGTTTGATCTTCTGGGAATGCAGATTCTGGCCCCAACTCACTTCATATTTAATTTCATTTTTACGATAAGATATCCGTTAGTCGTTGGCGCCATCCTGAACAAAATGGACATCATTATGCTATTTATTCTCCTGACTCAAACAACTAGGGCAACAGCACTATTCCTTACCTATACCCTCTATCTCGATCGTGATAAAGCAAAAACAAAACGCCCTATCATTCGCGCCCTCGAACCCCGGGAAATAAAATTATCGAATTAGTGTGAAGAATATTATTTACATTCACCATTACGGTGACCAGCACGGCAATA
>CAZUUL010000186.1:0-2313 GCA_964623155.1 uncultured Gammaproteobacteria bacterium | reverse complement strand
TCAATGGTGAAACAACCGGAACGCGCGTCTCTCTTTTTAATCTCAAAAAGCCGCTCTCTCTTTTTGACCTTGAGCGGCATCTAATTAATATTTTTCCGTTAACCGATAAACAATTTTCTATCAAGATAAAAAGGCTGAGCGGCTCCTTTCCGATGCACTCCTGATGGTGCGTGACGCGCTCAAGAAAAATCACGATATTTTGCTCCTTGAAGGCTTGCCACTTTTTTCTAAAGGGAAAACGAAAACTCAGGAAAAGATTCAAAGTGGTGTGATTTCAACTGCCCTATCAGCAAAAGCAGGAAAAGAAGCGGTCGTGAAGGTTTGAAAGAGTAATTTCAAGAGGACCTCTTACAAAGCTTATTATATCGATTTAAGTAGTGCAGGCCCGGGAGGACTTGAACCTCCAGCATGGGATTTGGAGTCCCACCGCTTGCCATTAACGAACGGGCCTTTACTTTCGATTGTCAGGACCTGTTTTGCGGTCGCACTGGAAATTTTCTATCAGCTTCAATCGTCACCTCATCAGGATTTCTTCCCTTAGCCGTTTCGTTTCTTATATGGCTCCAAAATTTAGCATCCTGCAATCTTCCTTCTTCTATTGCTTGTTTCATAAAAAAATCTGCTGAGTCGGCTTCTATTATCGCCTTTTGTTCCGGAGTTAAAGAAGCTTCAAGCTGATCATCAAACGCTTCTAGTTCGGTAGTAGTCCACTCTATGTGCTTTGGTTTAGAGAGTCTTGTCGTGACATTTGTAATAAACTTTCTTAAAGTTTCCATTTTAATCAAGTTTATCTGTTTCTTTATGCTCGGTGTGCTTTCGGCAGCGGTTGCAGTATTTTTTTAAGACCAGTTGTTCTTTCATCTCGGTTTTGTTTTTACTGGTTATATAATTTCGTTTTTTGCATATCTGGCAGACCATAGCTAGAAGTATGCGCTGATCTTTTTGTGCCATATGCTAAAGATTATATCATTTGACAGGAAAAGTCGCGACTCTTAAAGTATAACTATGCCCATTTCCCTGCAATCATCGGCCTACCAGCAGTTAAAATCTATCGTTAACCAGCACCGGGACCAGGCAAAGCGGGCCTTTGAAAATAAACACCGCCAGGCGGCTGAGTTTTTTGACCAGACAATTCCCCTGGAGCAATTGCGGGAACACTCAACCAAGCTGATAGCTTCAGCCGCATTTACCAGCAACCTGATATTGCCGTCAGCCAACCACCTTTTACCCTTTCCCCGGCCCGTGCCTGCCCCGACTCCCAAAACAACTGACTTCGGCGCAGCCTTAGTTTTGACCGGAGAAAATGAAAACCGTTTAGTCAGAGAGTTGGAAAAAATTCTGACCAAAGACGGAAGTGGGCTTTCGATCGGGGACGAGAACGCGATTGCTAAACTGATCGAAAAAACCTACGCTATTCGGGCTACGGCTGAACTTGAGGGAAAACGGCTAAATACCAGTTTTGGCAGAACCGGTTACGAACAACACCTGCCCCGATATCCGGGCGATGATATTTCCCAGCATGACGAGTGGAAAGAAGAAGGTATGACCCCGGGTGTTGGCGCCTGGGGCTATTTTGCCGATTCCAAAGCGACTATGACTAACGACGACTACTTAAAAGAAAAATACTATATGGTAGCTCAAACCTGGTTGTCAGCAAATTGGACGCAGGATCCGCTAGCGATGTACAATTGGTTTAAACAGCGGAAAATGATTATGATCAATCCCGGAAACGGGCGCGCGGTGGTGGGAGTTCTAGGAGATTCTGGGCCGGCCGAATGGACGGGGAAAGTTTTTGGCGCTTCACCCGAGACCATGTATCACCTGCGCGCCAACACGGGCATGCGCAATGAAAAAGTCCTGCTTTTTTTTGTCGATGATGGGGAAAATAAAGTGCCGCTGGGGCCAGTTGGAATAGAGTCTGATAGCAAATTAGCGGGAAAGTAGTATGGCTAAAGTTTTTTACGATCATCTCATTTCTTTAAACGACATCCTGGCCGAATTGGATCAATACAATCTTTCGCACGACGAAAAAGTCGATATTGTGCGTACGGTTGATACGACTATTCATTATCATGTAGTTGATGCGATTCTTACTCATCTTCCCAAAGAAAAACACCAGCAATTCTTAAAAAGTTTCCACCGAGCTCCACATGATAAAAAACATCTGCTTTACTTAAAAAAACACAAACAAACTATCGAAGAAGAGATGTTACGGGCAATTAAGAAAGCAAAGACAGAAATCCTGAGCGACCTAAAGATGGTAGGAAAAGCAGACAAAACTAGCGTTCAATAAATATTGAGCTCCTTTTATGA
>CAZUUL010000185.1:0-2316 GCA_964623155.1 uncultured Gammaproteobacteria bacterium | reverse complement strand
GACAAAAAATCCAGAAAGAATCGCGGCAAAAAAAGTCGCTGTGGCTAAAAGCCGCCAGGGATAGTCAATTACCACAAATCGGCTGATGACTTCCCAACTCGCCTGGGAAATATCGAGGCTAAAAAAAATCGCAACACTCATACATACAAGACTAACTAATGCCAGATAGCGCCGGTTTTTATGTTGCCCAAAAAATCTCCGAAACAGAAAAATTATCGAACCAAAATAGACAATCCATTGAACTATACCCAGCTGAAACGAGACTTCTCCATCTTTAGCCGAATGAACAATTGGCCCATATCCCCAGCGGGAATAAATAAGTTGGGAGAAGGAGATAAGATGATCTTTGTAAAGAGTTGCAAAACCAGCCTTCGAAACTTCAGCCAAGGTATAGCGGCTGTAGACTACAAGCGGCAACCAATAATAGCAGGCAAGCCCAAGGCCCAGCAGAAAAATTGCCACCACCCGCCAGAAAAAAACCCGCTGCTTTTTGGCTTGAAGAAAAATAGATAACATAAAAACCAACACAAAAAATAACAATAGCGGCAAAATGATAAAGTGGGATAAGATAATACCTGCAAGTCCAACCGCAGCAATAATAATGCCTGACAAAACTTGATTTTTCAGCAGCCGCTGGATTCCCCAAAATAAAAGCGGCAGAAAAAGAAAAACCGTGGCTTCACCTACCGAAGCACCGACAAATATTTTAGCGAAACGGTAAGGTGCCCACATGTAAATGATGCCGGCAAGCAAACCTCCTTCTTTGCCGAAAACATCCTTAAGCCACAGATACATAAACACGCCGGAAAATATGAAACCTAAAGCAAGGACGATTTTTATACTGGCAAAAATACTAAAACCCAGTCGCAAAAACGGCTCTGCCAAAATCCAGGGTGCATGGTAGGAAAAAATAAATAGGGGATAACCATAACCGTTGGCTAAATCAGCTACCCAGCGGGGCGGAATCTGACCATGAGTTAAGGCTTTGTGAAAATGATACAGGCGAGCAATGTTGTGCCAACCATCCAGGCTCGTGTAAAATCCAGAGTGGAATAGAGCCTTGATGGCAAAAAGGCCAAGCAGGATAATGACAAAGATATAAAAAAAATCACGGTAGTGTTTCATAAGTCTTGCTGTTATTATAACAATCTACCATCTCATCATGCATCGTCTTGCTATTACAATAATTTTTCTAGTCGCCTTTTTTCTCCTGTTTCATCGTCTGGGTGCTAATTATCTTTCTAATTTTGATGAAGCTTTTTATGCTGTCATCGCCAAAGAAGTTGTCAACAGTGGTAACTGGACGACGTTTACCTTTGGTCACGAGCGCTTTTTTGCTGTCAGCCCGTTTTATCTTTGGCTGCAAGCATTTCTTTTTAAGATTTTTGGACCAAGTGAACTTGCTGTAAGATTCTTTGCTGCACTAAGTTCGTTCACTACCATCTTAAGCATAGTCTATTATTTTCTGATCAAAGGCAAGCTGAAGCGAGGAATAGTTGCAGCTCTCATTCTTCTTTCAACACCCAAATTTCTCTTTCTCTCACGAAGCGGAAACCTGGATGCTACCCTCACTCTTTTTACTACACTTAGCTTACTTTTATTTTATGCTGGGTTGACATCTGTCCGTTTTCTTCCTTTAGCAGGTGTTGCCTCAGCATTTGCTTTTTTAAGCAAAGGCTTATTCGGCTTATTTCCGCTCGCCACTTTTTTGCTATATATTGTGCTATTTAAGCGTAAATTGCTTTTTAATAAATGGCTTTATTTCTGTCTTTGCATTTTTTTAGCTCTAATACTTCCATGGCAGATGCTCCAAATAGCGCGCCATGGTTATAGCTTCATCAACGGATTTTATGGAGGCTATATGGTCACCAAGCTCGGATGGCAACCTTTTTTTTCCTATTTCTGGTGGGGGAGTGGGCTATGGCAGGGAATGAAACTTTGGTTCCCTCTATCTCTCCTGGCAATCTTTATATCTTTTATTAATAAAAACCTTTGCAATAATAATCGCTTTTTTATTTTTTCAATTTTTTTCTACCTTTTTATTCTCTCACTAATCCGCACCCATAATGACTGGTATCTAATGCCCATTTACCCCATTCTTGCAATTCTTTTAGGAACAACTTTGGTTTATTTTATTTCGCGCTACCATAATTTTACATTTGTTATCGCTTGTCTAGCATTAGCTTGCTTTCAAATCGTTTACTACCGTAATCAATTTTTTGTTCCGCAAACAACTGACGCCCAAGTGATGATGATCAAAGAAGCAGAAAATTTGTCTGTGCCCGGCAGCCCAATTCTTCTTGATGATTTCTACTA
>CAZUUL010000184.1:543-2328 GCA_964623155.1 uncultured Gammaproteobacteria bacterium | reverse complement strand
GTTTGGCCTGGACCGAGGCCGGAGGTGATATTCTATTCATCGAAGTTGCGCTCATGCCCGGAAAAGGAGCACTCACTCTTACCGGCCAGTTGGGTGATGTAATGAAAGAGTCGTGTCAAGCAGCCCTGTCTTATGTCAGAACAAGGTCAAAGACGCTTGGGTTGCCCGACAATTTTTATCAAAAGAAAGATATCCACGTCCATGTTCCGGAGGGAGCCGTTCCCAAGGATGGACCATCGGCCGGGATCGCTATCACCACGGCCCTGGTATCGGCGCTCACGAAAATTGCCGTAAGGAGTACCGTAGGTATGACGGGTGAAGTGACGTTGCGCGGACGAGTTCTGGAAATAGGAGGCGTCAAAGAGAAAATAATTGCCGCTCACAGGGCCGGAATCAAGACGGTAATTTTGCCAAAGGCAAATAAAAAAGATTTAGAGGATATACCGCAATACGTTCTGGCTGACTTGAAATTTGTATACGTTGATCACATGGATGACGTTTTAAAGTACGCCCTCAGTCAACCTGTTGAAACAGAAAAAGAGGAATCAGTAGTACCTGCAGCTCTGCATCAACCGCTAACCCTCGGTCTACCTTCTTAGATTGCTTTGGTAGTCAAAAATTATCTTGGATACTCGCGCCATAGATTCTTTAACTTTTACTTCGTCAATAAGCATGTTGCTGGTCATTATACCGATATAGTAGGGTCGGTCCTTGATATCGACAATTCCCACATCATGCGCTACCGATACCTGATCACCTGTCTTGTGATAAACTATTGTTCCTTGCGGAAGCTGGACTGGAATTCTGTCTTCATAATCGGTATCTTTCATGAAATCGAACATCTCCAGTTGAAGCGGTTGGTTGACTATTTGCGATTTGTAGAGTTTCTTAAATAGTGTCGCCATGTCAAAGTTTGAAGTCACGTTGTCATCCATATCAGTTTGTGTCAAACCCCAATTTTGCACCATCTGTTTCAATACAGGTTGTTTTATGATCTGGAATCCTAAAACGTATGCTGCCGTGTTGTCACTTTTTTCCATCATTGTTTGAGCCAGAGCTTTTAAGGTGTAAGTTTTACCTAGACTTTCGTAGCGCAGTGGTCCAGATCCATAATCTTGAATATCTTTTTCTTGAATGGTCACCGTTTTATCAAGATCTATCTCGCCTTTTTCAGCCAGATCATAGAGGCTTGCCAGGATAATAACTTTCGAAATCGAAGCTGCATCAAAGAGCGTATGTTCATTCAATCCATAGCTTTCATCACTAGAAAGATCATAGACAAAGATGCTATAGTTTCCTACGGCATTTTCAAGTTCATCTTTTACCTCATTAAGTACTTGCGATAGAGTTGGCTTTCCTTGCCTGTGACTAATTCCAGTTATTAATTTGGATGGATGAGGCGTTAATGCGCCAGAGAGATTTTTTCCTTGTATAGAAGTTGAACGCACCAGAGTGAAAATAACAACAGCCAGAGTTGCTATTACAACTAACATTGGCCTAATAGATAGTTTATTTCCTCCCCTATGGCCATAGCGGGGGAGATCGTTGTATGATGCATCCATCATCGTTTATATTTTTTTGGCAATAACAGGCAAAATAGCATCGGTCACTGTGACTACGCCGAGAATTTCCATGTGATTGTTAACTATCGGTACAGCCGACAAGTTGTAGTGAGTCATTTTTTTTATGATATCAGTTATTTTTTCTTTTGGCCGGCCCACGATTACATTTTTATGCATAATATTGGCCAATCGTACCCGTCTGTCGGCCGTTATCAGTTCGTGC
>CAZUUL010000184.1:0-533 GCA_964623155.1 uncultured Gammaproteobacteria bacterium | reverse complement strand
GTAACCCCGATTAGCTTTTGCGTCTTTTCGTCTTCAAGGATGTAAACATAATAAGGGAAATGGACACGATAAGTAAAATCATGCAGGCGATCGAGAGCGTCGCCGACGGCAATCTGGGCAGGTAGGACAATAAAGTCTGAACTCATGTGGGCCCCGACAGAGTCTTCTGGGTAACTAATGATTCGTTTAATTATAGAGACTTTTTTTGCCGGCAAGTGGGAGAGGAGTTTTTGGGCGACTTCGTTTTTTAATCTTGCGATGATGCGGGCTGTCTTGTAGGTTGGTAGACGTTGAATGATATGCACCGCGTCAGAAATTTTTAAAGATTCGATGATCGGTACCTGATATTGTATTGATAAATCCATAACCACGTTTGCGGCAATACTACGGTCAAGCGATTTGATCACTTCAGCAGCCCGTCTGTAACCTGGTCCTTCAAGGATAACGCGGGCAATATCTTTTGTCGGCAGGGATTCCAAATTTGCATAGGATAATTTTATTTGAAGCGGTTTATGTCCGCCTAAAAACTGAAC
>CAZUUL010000183.1:0-2341 GCA_964623155.1 uncultured Gammaproteobacteria bacterium | reverse complement strand
CTCTTTTATCCAATCTTTTAGAAACCAGGAAAGCAAAGCGTGATGGATTCCCAATCTTCGCTCCAAATATAATAAGAGTAAAAAGGGGAGACTCAAATCTTTTACCACTTGTTTGCACCCGACGAATTTCAAAAGAAGAAGATAAGCGGTTGAGTTTAGGAAGCATTTGGATTTTTATACAGTTAATCTCTTTCTCCCCTTTAATCTTCTTCTTTTGATTACGTCCCGACCGTGTTTGGTTTTCATCCGTTCACGGAATCCATGGGTTCGGGCTCTTTTCTTTTTTTTTGGTTGATAAACTCGTTTAGGCATAAGTCTTTCTTTTACGTTCTCTACAATCTTAACATGGCTTTGTGCAGCTCTCGTTTCAAAGGATCCAAGGTTAAACCAAGGGCTTCAAGCGTATAAACACCTAAAAGCAAACTGTCACCTTTTTCCCCAAATAAAACCGGAGCAGCCCGCTCGATGCCTTTATATTCATAAAAAGCGCTGCCAACTTTCCGGCTGATTATTTTTCCGTCTGCTAAAGCAAAGTCTTCTTTTCCCTGTGGCTTAATCCCCAGCCTTGAAAGAATTTCTTCAGGAACAACTGTATAAGTGGCTCCGCTATCTACCAAGAAATCTGCCTCAAAAACTTTTGCAGGATCTTTGGGATTTTTTACTTTGAGTTTTACTGTTGTTATTCCCATAATTGCTATTTTATACCATTCTTAATTTATTTGCCAAATCATGCCCATGTTCTGTTTAATGACAAAAACTCAAGGGGTATGATTTGCCTGAATACTCGCGGTTGGCAAAATAGGGTGTTGTCAGTGACGCTTTTAACCGGCAAGCCTCTTGTTCACCAATATCTAAAAGACTGATAAGCTTTGCTTGTGCCTGTTTCTGCAGCTCGGGAAAAGGCGAGGCAAGAATGGTAATAAGAAATTCATCAAACTCATAAACATAGGAAATAATATAGTCGCTATTTTCAACCAAAATTGCGTCGTTTTTATCGGTTATACGCTGACTGGTTGCGTAAAAATCTTTGACCAAAACTCCGTTGATATTGATCTTGCCAAAAATACGTTGCAGCGGTGGCCGTGTTGGAGAAGGCATTTTGCTTGGACTAACAGCAGGCGCAGGAGGTGTAACCAACGTTTGGACGTTTTTACTTAGGTAAAAATAAACGGCAATAACAATAAAAAATAGGGCCAAGCTGGCTGTAATTAGAATAAGAAATAGTGTTTTTTTGTTCATGTTTCAGTTAATGAATTCCACAGGCAATGGCTCCGCCCCACGCCCCCCAATTATTGCCATTGGCCGATAATTGCACGGCAAAGGCAATGTTATTTGCTGGATCGCGGAAACGCCTGACACAATCGTCGAGTTTTTGCTGATTTATAATTGTACAGGATACTGGATTTTGAGTGTAAGTGAAGGCACCAGGACAGTGGGCTAAGATGTTGATTTGAAATAAACCAACACTAAAATCTAGCGTGCGCTTGCCGGGATCAGCATTTAAACAAGCCGTATTTAAGACTTCACTATTACTACCACTTTCTTTCTGACAGACAATTGAAGCCTCGGTGGCTTTTTGCGTGGCTGGTTTTCCTTCATCGTTAAAATACCCAAGCAGATTAGTCCTTTCACAGTAGCGATTACCTAACTCGCAATATCCGCCTGCCGGGGGAGCAAAAGTAGGCGTAGGTCCGCCCCCGCCACCTACAGGACCATCTGGCCCGGTTGAGCCGGGGGAAGATGAACTAATTATGATAATTACAACAATCACCATGATGAAAATAACAGCTATAATTAGCAGAATTATCGGCAGAAGAGGAGCGATGGCAGTAGCCGCAACACTGGTGCGCACCAAACCCACCACCCGCCAGACAAAGCGTAGGTTTTGCGCTGTCGCTAACAGATCATTGGCTTGGTCAATTGTGCCTTTTTTTTGCTTGGGTTGTGGTTGGGAAGAATCCATGCTTTGTTAATATTGAATGCCAAAATCTAAATGACTAAAATATTTTTATTTAATAAAGTTTTTCTGCTAACTTCACCTCGGAGGAGTGCATTCGCACACCATCCGAGGTGGTTAAGGGGTAAAAAGTGCAAAACTTTAGTTATTCAACGCCCAAATCCCGGCAAAGCCAAAAGGTCAATGGTTATAAAGCGCAGAATAGCGATGGCAAAAATAATAAATAAAAGTCCGACAATGGATGAGGTCAGCGTTTCTTTTGCTCCCTGGACGGCTTCAGGATCACCGCGGGAAACAATCAGTTTAAAGCCGGAATAAAGAATAAAGATGAAGGCTATGCCGCTGGCCAACCCCAGGATAAAGCGGACAATGGTTTGGATAAAA
>CAZUUL010000182.1:0-2358 GCA_964623155.1 uncultured Gammaproteobacteria bacterium | reverse complement strand
TGATACTCGCCAACTCGAGGGGGTGGTCATCCGCATCTTAAGCGAAAGCCAAACTAAAAACCAGCCGATCACCCTGGAATTTACCCAGACTATTCTCGGCCAGACCAGAGCCAACGGCGAAGCCAAACAGAACAACACCAAACCAGCAGATATCTTACACGCCGTCTGTTCCTATTTTGGCGTCAAACAAACCCAACTTTTAGGCGTTAAACGCGACCAGAACATTGTTTATCCCCGGCACGTTCTTATGTATTTGTTGCGGACCGAGCTCGGCAGCGACTTTATGGAGATTGGTTCGTTTATCGGTGGTCGGGACCATAGCACTGTTTTACACGGTGTTCGCAAGATAACTGCTGAGTTATCTAAAAACGACAAATTGCGTGGGGATATTTCAGGGATAAAAAACCGCTTTGTTGATAAGTAAACTAACTTTTCCACTTTTCCACAAAAACTACCAACTTATCCACAAAATTATCCACTTTTACTCGCAGGTTTTCTCAACAATTACAAGACTGGTTAAATTTCGTCCTTGACCGATGAATTAAAATTGTTTACACTTACCCACAATGTCTAATACTACAACTACTAATAGTACTTATATATGAAATGTATTGTTCTCAAGCAAAATCTTCACAAAGCATTGACTCTAGTTTTAAGAACCATTCAGCTAAAAAATGATTTGCCGGTTTTAAACAATGTTCTTATAGAAGCCAAACAAGGAAAACTCTATCTTTCAGGAACCAATCTTGAACTCGGCGTCCGAACTAGTATAGGAGGAAAAATACAGACTGAAGGTAGTATTACTGTTCCTGCTAAACTATTTTTTGAATTTATCTCGACCCTTGACTCGGAGAAAGTAGAATTAATTCTCAAAGACAAAGATTTTAATGTGACCGGATCGTATAATCAAGCTAAGTTCACAACCATTGCAGCCTCGGAGTTTCCTCCGTTTCCTGAAAGAGAAGATAAAACATTTTCTATCCCGGCTGATGCGGTTGACAAAATAGCCACCCGGGTAGCCTTTGCTTCAAGTAGCGACGAGGGCCGGCCGGTTCTAACTGGGGTGGAGTTTAAAAATGCCGACGACAATCTTATTGTTGCCGCGACCGACGGTTTTAGACTTTCGATTCAAAAGCTTCAGACAAAACAGACTTTTCCCGACACTGTTATTCCGGCAAAAACCATTCAGGAAGTGGCTAAAATTGTCCACGACGCCAATCTTGAAGAGTTGGTTTTGGGAACATCAAAAAACGCCAATCAACTCATTTTTACTCTCGCAGACACAGAAGTGTTTTCCCGGCTTTTAGAAGGCGAGTTTCCTAATTACCAACGAATAATCCCAACCTCTTCAAGCACCCGAGTAACCTTTGACCATAACTTGTTCATGCGGAGTGTTAAGGCAGCCGCTATTTTTGCCAGGGAAAGTGCAAATATAGTGCGCTTACAAATAAAAAAAGCCATGCTGGTTATTTCGGCTAACAGCCCACAAATAGGCGAGCAAAAAAGCGAGTTGGAAGCCAAGGTTGAAGGTGAGGAAAACGAAATTGCTTTTAACCACCGTTTTGTCCTCGATTTTTTGAACAGCACCAGTGATGAGGAGATTGTTCTGGAAATGACCAACGCCTTGTCTCCAGGGCTTTTTAAGGGGAAAAAAGACGATTCTTATATTCACATCATCATGCCAGTGCGGGTTCAAGGTCAAGAGGTTGGGGCGGGTGGTTGAGCAAGCCTGTCTTCTTGTTGTTTGAGTATGTCTTCGGGCCGGCTGGTTACCAGCTCATACTCATCCGGCGAAGCGATCACGCGGATGGCTACGTGCGATGGTCCGGCAAAAAACAAACCTTCGCCGACATCAGCCGATAACAGTAAGTGTTTTTCGCCACCCGAAAGATAAAACACTTCAGCTAATTTATCGATGGCGGCTGATGATTGTTTAAGCAAGATTTGAATTGATGAGTTGGTGATGATTGCCTTTCCATGATCGGTGTTTAGAAAATCCTCAACGTCTTGGGTGATGGTGGTTACCCCCAAAAAATACTTGCGTGCGCGTTTGGCAATGCCATAAAGAAAGGTCGCCGAGTCAGAGTTTTTCATAAGATACCAGGCTTCATCTACGATAAGGATGCGTTTTTTAATATCGCGCTTAACCCTGGTCCAGATAGAGTCAAGAATGATAAACATGGCAATCGGTCGCAGTTCTGCCTCAAGATCGCGGATACCAAAGACGGTAAAGGGATTTTTAATGTCGATGGTGCTTTTTTGGTTAAAAATTCCCGCCAGCGAGCCCTTGATAAACTTTTCTAGCCGTTCTGCCAGGTGAGCGGCTTCTGGTTCTTCCATGCCAATTAAAACCTTATA
>CAZUUL010000181.1:0-2366 GCA_964623155.1 uncultured Gammaproteobacteria bacterium | reverse complement strand
TCGCCTTTTTTAAATTTCATTAGTATACCTCCTGCGCCATGCTGATAATTTTGTTAAAACCCCGGTCTTTGCGCTCGCGGGCAATAGGGCCAAAAATGCGCGTTCCGCGGGGATTTTTGTCGACTATGGTATCAATAATTACAGCGGCATTATCGTCAAAGCGGATGTAACAACCGTCGCTTCGTCTTTTTTCCTTGCGCGTTCTGACTACAACGGCCTTAACCAGTTCGCCGTCTTTTACCATTCCGGTCGGTTCGGCTTTTTTAACCACAGCCTGAATCATGTCACCCAGGTAGGCAAGGCGCCTGTTGCCGTGTTTATAAACCTGAATGACTTGCGCCAAATGCGCCCCGGTATTGTCAGCGATTGTTACCATGGTTCTAAGCTGAATCATGTTATTTCACAACCTCCGTCACTTTAAAATGTTTATCTTTTGAAATCGGCCGCGTTTCGCTGATAGTTACCCTTGATCCAACCTTAACCTCTGTCAACTCACAGTGAGCTTTAATCTTTTTTATCCGCCGTAATTGTTTTTTATATAATGGGTCAAGCTTCAACGATATCACTGTCAGTGTTGCTGTTTTAGGCATCAATCGGATAACTTTACCCACGAATGTCTTCATGCTTGCTTGTCCTTTTCTTTTTTCATAGTCAAAACAGTGAGTATGCGCGCAAGATCGTCTTTGATAACCGTGATAGAATGAACGTTTTTTTGTTTTGAAGCTTGTTTCTCAAGTCGGGTTGCTTGTATTTGTTTTCGCAAAGAAACAACAATCTGATCAAGCTCTTCCATTGTTTTTGCATGCAAAGCGCGAATGTCTTGCCGTTTCACTGATTCTCCTTTTCGATAATTTTTGTTCTGATTGATAACTTGCTTCCGGCCAGATGCAGGGCTTTATATGCCTCCTCACGGGCAATTCCGGTCATCTCAAATAGAACCCGGCCCGGCCGAATCACTGCAACGTAGCCAAACGTATCGCCTTTTCCCCCACCCATCCGGGTTTCAGCAGGTTTTTTACTGATTGGCTTATCGGGAAAAATTCGGATCCAGGACCGGCCGCCCTTCTGGGTATAATGAGTTACTGCTTTGCGGGCGGCTTCAATCTGACGCGCACTTACCCAACCGGCGGTTGTCGCTTTCAATCCAACCGTCCCAAAATTAAGGTCTGATCCGCGAAAAGATAAACCTTTCATTCTGCCCCGGAATTGTTTTCTGTATTTTGCTCTCTTCGGTGCTAACATAAAATTAATTACATATCCATACCTTTACGCCAATATATCCGGATTTAGTCAAAGACGGAACAGAAGCAAAGTCTATGTTTTCCCGTATGGTTGAAAGGGGTAATCTTCCATGCTGAAATTTTTCTCTTCTGGAAATTTCTGCTCCGGCGATTCTCCCGGCAAGAGCAATCCGGACGCCTTTGGCTCCGGAAGTCATAATTTTTTCGATCGCCTGGTTTGCCACCCGCCGGTGAGGGATGCGTTTTGCCAGTTGATCAGCAATTAACGATGCCATCAGATAAGCATTTAGGTTAGGTTCTTTCACCGGTTCGATGTGGAGTTCAACTTTTAACTTGTGTTTCTTTTCCGTATGCAAAGTGTTACTGATAAATTTTTTAAGATCTTCGAGGCCTGACCCGCCCCGGCCAATGACCAGTCCCGGCCTGGTTACATGCAAAGTAACATCCAAACTTGTTATTGAACGGGAAATCTCAACTCTGGCTAACCCGGCTGGTTTTAAGCGTTTAAAAAGCGCCTGCCGGAGCTTATAATCAGCCAACAACAGATCCTGGTAACGGCGTTTATCGGCAAACCAGCGTGAATCCCAGGTCAACCTGGTAACAATGCGAAAGCTTTTTGGATTTACTTTCTGTCCCATAACAATTTAATGTGTTAGTTATTTTTAGTTTTTTCTGTCAATGTAACTTTGATATGGCTTGTTCTGCGTTTATAGCTGTGGGCACTTCCCCTGGATATTGCTCGAAAGCGCTTCATCTTGCTGCCTTCGAGAATTTGAATGGTCTTAATAATCAGGTCATTTTTTAATTTTTTGAAATTGTTGGTCGCATCAGCAACTGCGGTTGCGAGTGCCTGACCTAACAACTTGGCATCTTTTTCCCGCATAAGTTTTAATCGCACCTGGGCTTCATCTACCGAAAATCCTGCCAGCATTTTTGCCAGCAGGCGCAGCTTACGAGGACTGATGCGAGAATGCTTGATTGTCGAAACAATATCCATATTTTTAGGTTTTTTCCAAAACACGTTTGGTCACTTGGCCATGCCCACGGAAAGTTCGCGTCGCTGCAAATTCACCCAGGCGGTGACCGACCATGTCTTCACTTATAAACACTTCAATAAACACTCTA
>CAZUUL010000180.1:0-2371 GCA_964623155.1 uncultured Gammaproteobacteria bacterium | reverse complement strand
AGCGATCAAAAAATCCCAGGAAATAGCTGCCAAAAAACTTACGCAAATGAGCGGGGGAATCGGAGGGCTTCTAGGAGGAAGTTAAAACTACCAGAACTACAATGAGTCATCATGAAACTTTTTTCCGGAACCAGCAATTTGCCATTGGCTCAAGCTGTTGCGCAAAAACTCGGCCTGCCCCTTTCAAGCTCTGAAATCATTCGTTTTGCTGATTCTGAGACCCGGGTCAAGATTGATGACCATGTTAAAGGCGAGGACGTGTTTGTCATCCAGTCAACGTCAACGCCGGTTGACCAAAATCTGATTGAACTTATTTTGCTCGGCGATGCCATAAAGCGGGCAAACCCCAAACGGCTGGTTGCAGTTATTCCGTATTTTGGCTACCAGCGCCAAGATAAAATTCATCGCCCCGGGGAATCTCTCTCGGCTAAAGTCGCCAGCAAAATTATTGAGTTGGTGGGCTTTGATGAAATAATTCTGGTCGATCCCCACAGTGAACTTTTGATGGGATTTTTCGGCATCGCAGTGACTTCTTTATCGGCGTTTTCGCTGTTTGCGCCGTATGTCAAAAAAATTGGCAGAAAAGCCGTGATTGTGGCGCCCGATGCCGGTGGAGCTAAACGCGCTCAGCAATTTGCGCAAAAACTCGGCCTGCCCCTGGCGCTTATTGAAAAATGGCGGGATTTATCGCAAATCCATGTATCAGAGGCGCTCAGAGTCATTGGTGACGTATCAGAAAAAGTAGCGATTATTGTCGACGATGTCTACGTTTCCGGAAAAACGACGGTCCACGCGGCTGATCTATTAATCAAACACGGAGCTTCAAAAGTAATTTCATTTGCCACTCAGCCGGTGCTGGTTGCCGACGCCAGCGCGACGCTTGAACGGTCACCGATTGCCCAAGTTTTTACTACCGATGTCATTTCTGTTCCTGTTGCTAAACACTTTCCCAAACTCAAAATAATCAGCGCCGCTGCCATTTTAGCCCGGGCGATCAAGGAGAGTGAGTAAGATATGGCAAGATTACCGGCCCCGGTTAACAGGTTGATAACTTCATTGCAAAAACTACCCGGCATTGGGCCTAAAACCGCCGCCCGACTGACATTTTATCTGTTAAATGTTCCCCAGGAATATTTGAGCGAATTCGGGGAAAATATCTCCGGGCTTAAAAAAAACACCATCCGCTGCAGCGTCTGTTTTAACATTGACGAACAAAACCCTTGTCTTATCTGCAGTGACAGCAGGCGTTTGGCAAACAGCCTTTGCGTGGTGGAGCAGCCGCTTGACGTCCTGGCATTGGAACGGACGGGGAAGTACCAGGGGCTTTATCATGTTCTGCATGGCGCAATTTCGCCGCTTGATAACATCGGACCGGAAGAACTGACTATCGAAGATTTACTTAAACGTTTGGCACAAGGTACAATAAAGGAAGTTATTCTGGCGACCAATCCCAGTATTGAAGGAGAAGCAACCGCCATGTACATTGCTAATGAGATTGGCAAGCAAAACTTTAAAAACTTAAAGGTTTCACGATTGGCGCGGGGGCTGCCGGTAGGAGGAGACATTGAGTATGCAGACGATATGACACTCGCAAAAGCGCTCGAAGGAAGAAGAGAGTATCAATAAAAATCAGTTTACCTTTTACCTTATTTTTGATCTTTTTATGTTTTCCAAACAAGACATCGAATCAGTATTAAAGTCCATCCCCGACCCAGAGCTTGGGATAAGCATTTACGATCTCGGGCTGATTTACGAGGTGAAGATTGAGAAAGGCAATGTAAATATTTTGATGACCCTTACGACCATGGGCTGCCCGCTGTTTTCCCTGATAGCTGACCCAATAAAAAAGCAGGTCAGTAAACTTTCAGGAGTCAAATCGGTTGAGGTGGAGTTGACTTTTGACCCGCCCTGGTCAATTGAGAAAATGACGCCAGAGGCAAAAGCGCAGTTGGGAATGGGGTAATGACGATAGATGGTTGAAGATGGAAAATAGATATGTTCTGTCATCGATCTTCTAAATAATTTATGGCTAAATCTATCATCGGTGGCGTCACCGAAGAGATAAAAGAACTGGGTAAAGATGTAGCAAAAGAATCTGCCAAACAACCGCTAGAGATAGGCAAAGACTTTTTTCGGCAGATGATTGGTATGGAAGGCGTAACTGCTCCTTCGAAAGAGGAACAGGAAAAAAACATTGCACAGAAAAAACAGGAGGAAGAAAAGAAAACGGCCAGGATACGAAAATTTCTCCATGAAGAACAAGTGAAACCAGCACTTGCCAAGGAGGAATCATCAGTCTTTGAAAAACAAAAGCAAGAGGAAAAACAGCTGGAAAAAAGGGATTTTATAATCAATGCTCGAAAGTTCCTTG
>CAZUUL010000179.1:0-2384 GCA_964623155.1 uncultured Gammaproteobacteria bacterium | reverse complement strand
TGATACTATGCCTCTTTTTTACATTCTAGTCAAGAAAAGTTGCGGGATTAGAGTTCAGTTAAGTCGCTTGTTAACTTCATCTGGGTAACTACTCCCGGATAGGTCGAGTCGTTGGTATTCACAGTTGCACCAATCCAACCATCACCTAACGTACCAAATAATGGGTATCCTTCAGGATATGCTTCTGATTTAACATTCTTGCCTTTAATTATAAGGGCGCTTATTCCGTTTGGAGTTTTAATTTCTTTTGCCTCATCTGATGAAAATTCATCTTCCTTATTTAAAGTGAATTTAACGTAATACTTTCCATCTCTAACACTATAACCACTGTGATCAACAAATATTCCCTCTCGACCAGCTGCGTAGTCCTTGGAAATTCCGCCTAAAACAAACTTATCGTTTCCTACTGGGTAACAGTTGGAGCCACCAGCAAATACAGAAGTGATAAGGCTCAGAGACTTGGCTTTGATTTTTGAACAAAAAAGAGTTCCTTGCTGGCCATTTTCTAAAGACTCTTGCAGATCACCTTCCTTTGTAAGTTGCGGAGGTAACTTAAGTTGAAGCTTAACAGCTTTTATTGTATACATTTTCCAATTTGCAGTTGCCACAGAACCAGAAGGTGTATGGTTTGCATCGGCTTTCGAAGCAGGAGTTGGTGAAAGAGCTTGTTGTTGAGTTGGAGATGAGGCTGGTGGTTGTTGAGAAGGTTTAATTGGTTTATTTATTTGTTGTCCCAAATAAAATGCTCCGATAGTAACTCCCCCAATGACTGCAAGGAGTAATAATAAAACGACTGGCGTAAAGCCTTTTTGCATAGAATATCTCTTTTCTTACTATTTTATAGAGAGGAGTGATTGTCAACGAGGTGTGCTTCTATAGATCTTAAGGTCAGGAATACGTTTGAAGTGATTAAGGTTAAAGGTAACAAGGACAAGATTATGGATTAGGCAGGTAGCTGAAATAAAGATATCAAGATCGTCAATCACTTGTCCTTTCTTTCGTAATTTACCTCGAATAAGACCAAATTCTTTAGCTATTTCCTTATCAACATTCCAAATAGTCTGGAAGACTTTTCTGATCATGTTTGCTACTGCTGCGAGTGACGCTTCTTTATAGTAAGAGTAGAATGCCCCTTCATACACTTCTGCCAAGCAAATTGCACTGGTTCCAAGTTCGCCACTATTTTTAACCTCATCCATCACCATCTTTGCTTTTTCTTTTTGCTGGAAGTAGTCGATGAGAAATGACGTCTCTAGAAGGTATTTGGGGGTCATAAGCGGACGGGTTTTTTTCTGGAGCGGCGGTGGCTTTTAATAATTTCCCAAATATTGTCGGGAACACCAGCTCGTTTCCAAGCGCCAAATGCTTCTTTGAGTGCTTTTTCTCGTTCTTTTTTACGGATTTCATCAGGGAAAACCAGCTTTGCGGCTATTTTACCGCCTCGCAATAAATAAAATTCTTTTTCCTCGGGGAGTTTATCGAGGAGCTCCCCTAAGTTTCGCCTGGCTTCGGTCACTGGAATCATTTTATCGAGAAATATAGATGTATTGTTTGACATATAGAGAATGATAAACTAATTAAATCATTTTGTCAAGTATTTTTTTGATCAATATTTTGATCATTAGCAATTTTTTGCTTTCCTCCATCCTGCTTGAATTGCTTCTTCCTCTGTACAGAACCAGCGTTCGCCGGCGGATTCATCGATTGCCGTCTTGTCATAAGAACCGCAATTGGGTAAGTGATAAATTTTGCCGCTGCTGCTGATATTGCCTTTGATTGCACAATCCGAAGAAATAGGCGAGGGTGATTGCCCAGGACAGCTTGCCCACAGCCCTTTATTTTCCCGCCGTGCTTGTTCTTCAGCCTGGCGAAACCGTTCTTGATATTTTATATCAGGCGGAAAAGAGCGGGCAAAAGCATAGCCTTCCCGCACCAAGACGTCATTGACCATCAGCTCATTCCCGTCCTGATTATTAACGTAGATGTAACGTAGTAATCGCCCGTATTTATCAGTCTGGGAAACATCTTTTTCCAAGCGGACGGATTTACCCAGGACCAATTCTTTGTTTCGCGCTGCCGCCTGTCTAGCAAAACACTCGACCGATTTGCGCGGATCAACCGATTCCGGCGTATCAATACCGATGTATCTGACTCTTTGTCCAGTTGCCAGTTCTATGGTATCGCCATCAATGACTTTAGTAACCATACTTTTCCCTTCAATTAAAGCCGGAGAAATAATTAGCGTGGGAATTACAGTTGCAGCAGGAGCAAGATGTGCAGCCGGTCGCAAAATTTGAATACTCAGCAAAGCAATTATTATTCCCAGGATGACAAGGCCAATTCGCTCAATCCACCTTCTGGGTGTTAATATCATACCCATATTA
>CAZUUL010000178.1:0-2397 GCA_964623155.1 uncultured Gammaproteobacteria bacterium | reverse complement strand
TCAGCCGGGGGAGTGAAGACATTCCTCGAACGGCTACGAAATGACAAACAATTTAAGCATATTGACCTTCATTCAATTGGAGTCCCGGCTGATAGAAACGGAGCGCTTGTTTTTGACTTGTCCATGGACCTTGCTGAAAAATAATGACCGCTATGGAAAATAAATTTAACCCGTTTAAGACCAGTTATATAAAATACGATAAGAAAAACCTGGATCTGATTTTAAAAAAACCAAAAAACCAGGCATACTTTGTTCTGATTTTGTCGTTTTTTACGATAGCCTTTTTTGGTTTTTTTGCCATCCGTCCAACCATAAAAACAATCCTTCAACTCAACCGGGAAATTCAGGATAATCGTGATTTAAATCAAAAGCTGAGTGAAAAAATAAATGCTCTGGCGCAGGTGCAGTCAGATTATGAACTCATCCGTGGAGCTATTCCCGCTCTTTATAATGCCGTTCCGAAAACAGCTGAGTTTCCGATACTGGTTTCTACTTTAGAACAGATCGGCCAAAAAACCGACGCCTCTATTTCCGCCATATCGATAAATAATGTAGTGATTGCCCCGGCTTCGGCTAGGCCCGGGGGTGCAAAAGAACCGACTCAAGTCACTTTTCAGGCAGCTTATAATGGTAGGTACGATCAATTGCTGGCAGCGCTGGAGTTGCTTCTAAATGATAAACGCATCATGACTCTGGATAGCGTTTCCTTTGTCATAAATCCTGTAAAAAAAGATTCTGCGGTGATGAGCATTACTTTAGATGGCGAGGGATATTATTATTAGTGCCTAAACTTTTATGGGGAAAGAACTTTTTTATATATCGCTGGTTTCTTTACTTATAGTTATCTCATGGATTGCTTTTGACGCTTATCACGTTCTCTCGACATCGACCGTAACCCCGGTTCAGGAAGAACTGATTAAACCGTTGACCCCCGAATTTGACCATGAGATAATTCTTAAAGTTTTGGAGCGAGGAATTCCACCACAATGAAACAGGAACGGCGTATTCCCACACTGGTTGCTTTATTGGTTTTGCTCATAACCCTGGGTGGTTTTATCGGTTATTTTGAGATGCGGCCTTCGCTTTTTAGCAAAGCTACTTCAACCATCCAGATTTCCAATCTCCATATAAGCAACGTGACTGATTCATCAGTTGCTATTTCCTGGATAAGTTCCGCTCCTGCCAACGGCAGTGTTGTCTATGGAGAAGGCAAAGACAGGAGGATTGCCCAGGATGACCGTGACCGTGAAGGCAAGACAAGCACCTACCGTACCCACCACGTCAGCGTACGCAACCTCGCCCCTTCAACCACTTACACTTTCAGAATCCTCTCGGGTAGTCAGACTTTGGATGACAATGGTAAGCCCTATGAGTTTACTACGGGTGAACACCTGGGAACTCCGCCGACGATTGAACCCAGCTACGGAAAAATTATCAACGCCCGCAATGATCCGGCGCAGGGAGCTTTAGTCTATCTTACGCTGAGTGGGGGTCAACCGCTTTCAACTCTTAGCAGTGACTCGGGCGTGTGGCTAGTGCCTACGAGTCTAGCGCGAACTTTCGATGGCAGGGCATATAGTGCTGCCACTAAAGAGAGTCAGATAGAAATAACCATTTACGGAGAAGATGGAACACAGGCGTTTGCAATTACTGACATTGAGCACGATTCTCCGACACCGGAAATCACTCTGGGAAAGGAGCCTTATAATTTCCGCCTGACTGCCAGGGAAACAAAAAACCCTGATCAGCGCAGCGTGCTGGGAGAACAGACAGAAAAACCAATTGCTATTCTGGCTCCGGGACAAAACAGTGCTTTAACTTCGACTAAACCTCTGATTCGCGGAACCGCGCTTCCGGGAAAAATCGTCCGCATTGTTGTTGAATCAAAACCTCAATTTGGTGAGGTCACTGTGGGTTCAGACGGAACCTGGCATTGGGCGCCGGAAAAGGAGCTACCTCCCGGCAGCCATGTGCTAACAATCCGTACAACCGATGCAGCTGGTAAAGAAGTGCTGAAGTCGCAGCGTTTTTCAGTTTTAAAAAGCGGAACTCAGGTTCTGGGTGAAGCAACGCCTTCAGGAACCATAACTCCGATTGTTCCTTCGGCTACGCCAACATTGACACCTATGGTTACACCGAGTGTTACGATTTCAGCCATCAGTCCCTCGCCTACAGCAATTGTTCCCAGCGGTTCCATGCCCCGGTCGGGAAGTGTTGGAGCAACCATTATGCTTCTGGCAGCAGGTAGCATTCTCTTTCTCCTCGGCGCAGCCAAAATGCTTGTAGTTAGGTAGTTCATTGTTAAAATTTTAAAGTAGAGCAATTTCCAGACTCCAGCTGACAGCGGATAAACTCATGAATCTCGGCAAAATCCTGCTTTCTTGGTACCAGAACCCA
>CAZUUL010000177.1:0-2416 GCA_964623155.1 uncultured Gammaproteobacteria bacterium | reverse complement strand
CCGTCTCTAAACATTTCCGTTAGAAAGCCGTTTTCCTTGCCTTGCGCGTCAAACGTAGTTACGCGTTTTACGGATTCCTGTTTTACTCCTTCAATCATACAGATAGGGTTTAGGGTTTAGTATAAAGCATGGGGGGTAAAGATTAAATATTGACAATTTATATAAAATGGTGTATTTATTAAATAATTTTGCCAAAGGAGGTAGGGTATGGAAGTTCTTGGTTGGGCGATATTCTTGCTCGCCATTGCGTTAAGCTGTGGGCTTAACGCTCGGCGGGATTTTAAGGATGCACAATTCCGTGAGCACAGGCGGGCTCTCGAAGCCTGCCTGAATCCAACATTCTGGAATCGGGACGATTGCCAGAGATTCAATAGTTTGCGCCGTGAGATCATGGTGCAGGAACTGACTGATGAAGAGGCCGCGTTTTTGGCGACACATCAAATAGAGTGCTTAGGATGCGCCAGCTATTTGGAGAAACTCCACCACGGCCGGACGAATGTTGTTTTTGTCAGTCTGCGCAGTGAACTTGTCCGCCAAAAGATGGAGTGAGGCGGGAATAGCGTTCTTAGAATCCCTCCTTGCCATTCTGGCAAGTAGGGAAAGTTTTTTTAGGGCGTAGCCAAGCAGGTTGCGCCCTCGATTTTTTTTATTGACATTACGGGTAGCTCATGGTATCTTCTTAAGAAGAGGATTTTTAATTCTACGGTGTGAAACCAGCAGATTATAAAACGTTTTCAAAATGGTAAAAGAGATCGGACTTGTTCTGTCTGGTTATGATTAAAGTCTTAATGTTATAATATACGAACTCCTTACTTATTATCTACCTTGGAGGCTTTGCGATTGTGTTAATGATTTTCCTTGTATCGTTTTGGGCAGGAAAGCAGAATACAAGAGCTAAGTGAATACCAATTTATTGAGAATTTCTATTACCCTCGGCTTTATTAGGAGACGGGGATTTTTGCTTCGAGCCATTAATATTTCATTGACAAACAGGGTGAATTATGGAATTATATCGGCGTTCTCCTCCCCCGTTTCTGAAGCCTTTGCTCTTTGAAAATTTTATTCAAGGGCTTCAGAGAAAGGGGGAAACTATGGCGCTCAAGTATAGAACGGAGCTTCGGAAATGGAGGATAATAAGTCCACCAGATGCGACCTGCGTGACGATTGGATGTAAAGAGAAGCCGAGTTACGTAGCAATTGCAGTCGGCGGTACCACCTCTGTTCCTTGCTGTTGGAAAATGAAGTGCCAGGAGTTGGCCCTTAAAAAAGCTATTGAGTTAGAGGAACAGAAACAAGGAAAAAAGTGAGAAAGGAGTACACATGAGTATGATAGACTTGGTTGGTATAGGCTTGGTGGCTCTGGCCAGCCTTGCCCTGCTTTTTGCAGGATGGAAAGGCTGGGTCCCGCGGATTTGGTGATTTCTTAAGATAAGGAGGGCAGTAGTTGAGGGCGCAGTGTGGCAAAACCAGCTGTGCCCTCGATTTTTTTATTTTTTCGGCAGATTAAAAATGAAAATTCTTTTACTACTGTACTATTACAGTAGTACAGTCGTTTAAGGACTTTACTTTCTTTTCTACCTATTATACATTACTTGCATTACCCCGAAGAAGAGCAAGCTCTCTACGGGGCAGGCACGTTTTACGTTACACGTTACACGACCTATGGGTTTTTTTGACCAAGCAAAATTAGCGGCGAATTTGATGAAAAATATGGATCCTTCCCAGATGAAGGAGATGCTTTCGCAGGCAAAAGAGGCGCAAAAGATGATGGAGGAGCAGATACGGAAGGTCGTTGATGAAGAGATTGCTAAGCGCAATTTGGTGAGCAGGGAAGAAGTGGAGGCAATAATTCGAGAGATAAATTCCAAATTCCAAGCACCAAATTCCAAATAAATTCCAAATGCCAATATCCAAAATTCCAAACACTTTGGTTATTTGGTCATTAGGTCATTGGAATTTATTTCGAACGAAGTGAGAAACAAGCTCTGCTTATTTGGAATTCTGCCTGCGCAGCACACTCGCTACGCTCGTAAGTGGAATTTGTGATTTGGAACTTATGAGAATTTATCTCGACTATTCCGCCTCCACTCCAGTTGCCCCTGAAGTAAGGGAGGCAATGAAGCCGTATTTCTCCGATAAGTTTGGCAATCCTTCCTCAATGCACTGGGCGGGGAGAGAGGCAGAGATTGCGACTGACGAGGCGCGCGAAGTGATATCGCGCTTTTTTGAGGTTGATTTTGGAGAGGTGTATTTTACTTCTGGCGCGACAGAGTCTAACAACTGGATAGCTAACGCAGCTACCAGCTACCAGCTACCAGCTACCAGCATGAAACCGCATATTATTGTGAGTGCCTTCGAGCATGAGTCAGTATTAGAGCCAATAAAATACTTAGAAAAAAAGGGAACTATTGAGGCA
>CAZUUL010000176.1:1749-2420 GCA_964623155.1 uncultured Gammaproteobacteria bacterium | reverse complement strand
AAATATAGATGAGGTAAAGTAGAATATGTTACATCTTCAAATCATCACTCCCGACCGGATTGCTTACAGCGAAAGCATTGATCGTGTCTCTGTTCCCGCGCTTACAGGTCAACTCACAATCTTGCCAAAGCATACCAGATTATTTTCCCAACTGACAAGTGGAGAGGTAAAGTTGCTAACAGGCGATGAGGAATATGTTTTGGCAATTGGTTCTGGCTTTGTCGAAGTGGAAAAAAATACAACGACTATTTTAGTAACTGCGGCGGTTCACGCAAAGGAACTTAACGAGCATGATATTCAGCGGGCGCAGGAAGAAGCCAGGAAAATTCTCGCCCAAAAACCGCAAGGAGAGTTGCTGGAAACAGCTCAAGCCAGCTTCCGCCGGTCAATCCTCGAGCTTAAAGTTCTGCGCCGCCATAAACGGCTGCCGCGCCTATGACAAAGGGACACCTGGTATTAGAAGATAAAACCGTTATTGAAGGCAAGTCATTTGGTTACCCGGTACCGGTGTCTGGTGAAGTCGTTTTTTCAACTTCGATGGTGGGTTATCCGGAAAGCCTGACTGATCCCTCATATTATGGTCAGATTTTGGTATCAACCTATCCCCTGATTGGTAACTATAAAAAAAAAAAAAAAACTCCTTACGCTCCCGCGTGTGTAGCTAATTTTGA
>CAZUUL010000176.1:0-1739 GCA_964623155.1 uncultured Gammaproteobacteria bacterium | reverse complement strand
ACAAATCTGGGTCCGGGGACTGGTTGTCGCAAGTTACATTGACACACCGAGTCATCACAGTTCGCATGAGTGTTTGAGTGACTGGCTGAAACGGGAAAAAATTCCGGCTCTGACGGATATTGATACCCGTTACTTAACAAAAAAAATTAGAGAAAAAGGAGTAATGAAGGGACAGATTATATTTCAAAATAAAAAGAATATTGGATTTACTGATATAAACGAGGAAAACCTGGTATCTTTTGTCAGCGTCAGCAAGCCGATTTTATATAAAGCCGGCAAAAAAAAATTCAAAAAACCAGTCGTTTTGATCGACTGCGGAGTTAAACATGGGATTATCAGAAACCTTATTCAACGAAATTTTTCCGTACTTAGAGTTCCCTGGAATTGGCAAGCCAATGAAATGAAAGATTATTCGGGTATCATAATTTCCAACGGCCCGGGTGACCCGACTAGAGTTCGTGCAACCATAAAAACTGTCTCCCGTTTGCTTAAAACCGATATACCGATCTTTGGCATTTGCCTTGGCAATCAAATTCTTGCTCTCGCAGCTGGAGCTAAAACCTACAAACTCAAATACGGCCACAGGTCTTCCAATCAGCCAGTTCAGGATGTGTTTACAAAAAGGTCTTACATCAGTACCCAGAATCACGGATATGCCGTTGACATAAAATCGCTACCATCGGCATGGGAAGAGTGGTTTGTCAATCTGAACGACGGAACCAATGAAGGTATTAGACATAAAAGTAAGCCCTTTTTTACAATTCAATTCCATGCCGAAGCCAACCCAGGACCAGAGGACACGACTTATCTTTTTGACGAGTTTGCAAAAGTGGTAGAAGAGTATGAGAAAGGAGTATGAGACATGAATAACAAATTTGTCTCTCCTGATGACCCAATCCTTATTAAAACTGCAAAATCAATACCTTTTGATAAAATAACCTCTCAAGAAACCAAAAACATAACGGCAAAGAATTCGTTTTTTATATTAAAGATGATGCTAAACTTCATTGGGTTGAGGAAAATGAATTTCCCCAATATAGAAACAATGAGGGTTGGAGAACATGGCTTAATAAATGTTCTAGAGAGAAATGGGAGAAGATTAAAAATAACTTGTAGAATATACTTCAATTATTCAAATAATTAAAGTAACTAATTACACTTATGGTATATGAAAACTAAAAAAACAATTCTAATTTGTTCCAGTATGGCATTTTATCCAGAGCTAATAAAAATTGAAAAAGAGCTCATTACCATGGGATTTAGATATTGATATACAATTGGCTGACACGTTGGCTTCTCTTGCAGGAACAAGGTATTTCGATACCATGCAACATAAGCAGAAAAAAATTTCTCAGATTGAGCAGATGAAATTGGAATTAATTGAGAGAAAACTCACTAATAAAGCAAATCCAAGTATATTCGAAGTGCTAATATAAAAAACAAAAAAAGTCGGCCATGGCTATCCGCTCATATACCGACTTCTTATACTTTGTATAATAACAAATTTAATAATCTCATGTCAACCATTCATCAATCACCCAAAAAGATTCTAATCCTCGGCTCTGGGGCGTTGAAGATTGGCGAGGCGGGGGAGTTTGATTATTCCGGGTCACAAGCGATCAAGGCCGTCAAAGAAGAAGGCATACCTGTAGTTTTGGTTAACCCCAACATCGCAACTATTCAGACATCAAAAGAACTGGCCCAACAGATTTATTTTTTGCCGATTGAACCCTGGTTTG
>CAZUUL010000175.1:0-2453 GCA_964623155.1 uncultured Gammaproteobacteria bacterium | reverse complement strand
TTGATACTATGCCTCTTTTTTACATTCTAGTCAAGAAAAGTTGCGGGATTAGAGGAGAGTTGCTGATTGGCGTTTTCCCTTGATGTTTGCTTGAAATCCATATGAAAAACATATATAATTATTGTGTTCCTAATTTTAAAATATATTTCCAATTATTAATCGCAAGGCGTAGGTTAAAATCTAGTAAAGCCAGATAATGCTTTCTAAGTAAAGCGTTGGTAAAGATGCGCCGCAGCGATACAATATAGGGAAAAGAGTTGGAGAGAAACCGTTAGGTGTCTCTCCAAAAGTATCGCGGGGTAGTGTAAAGCCGCACAGGAGGCTCATAATCTCCTAGACTAGGCGCGATTCCTAGCCCCGCAACACTTTCAGCTTCGAGCCACCCGCAAGGGTGGCTCTTCGTTCAGTGCAGGCACATTTCTCTCTTCTCGAAGTTGAAGTACTCTGAGCGAGTGCCAGCGAGTCGAAGAGCCAGATTCTTCTCAGTGCGAGCATATTTTGTCGAAGCATGCTGAGCTTAGCGAATCCTAAGTATTATCGAAGGATGAGTGAGGCCGAAGTACTTTCCTTGATATACTTATTTCATGTGGTTCGTCTATGTTCTTCTCTGTGAAGATGGAACTCTCTATACTGGATCCTCGAATAATCCTTATCTCCTCAAACTTCTTCCCCGTTTTTGCTGAGGTATTATAGTTTTTGGCGTCATATCCTGGTACTACCTAATTATCCTAAGGAGTCGAAATTTAATCTCTCCTTTTTTAATTCCTTCCTCCATAATGTTCTCACCTTTGCTTGACAAAAGGTAGTCTATACTATATTATAGTATATATGAAAACAATTAATGCTTTAAGCGCTAGAAGCCGATTAGGAACCATTCTTGACGAAGTATCACAGGAAGGTGTTCATTATATTATTAAGCGACTAAGTGAACCTCTTGTCGTTGTAGTGCCTTTTAAAGAATATGAGGAAGTATTTAAACAAAATTTTTCAAAAAAACATCAAGAAGAATTGCTACAGGAATTAAGTTCTTTCCGAAAAAAATATGGTAAACAATTATCTGGTAAAAAGGGAACTACTCAGCTGTTGCATAATATGAGAGATAAACGAGCCCGATCATTGGTTCATTTAGTAAAATGAAAATAATTCTTGATACATCAGTAGTTCTTAAATGGTTTGTTGATGAGGCAGGAAGTGATACTGCCCGTGAATATCTAGAAAATTTCATTAAAGGAAACCACCAGTTGCTGATTCCGACGCTTCTTTTTTATGAATTAGGCAACGCTTGTTTACAGAGTTCTATCCCCCCTCAAGAGATTAGCAAAATCATGGAATTGCTACAAAAGTTGCCTTTTGAAATAGAAGATATAGGGTATATAGCATTTCGTAAAGTTTATCAAAATGCCTTTGAGTACCATTTAACCTACTATGATGCTTCGTATGTAACATTAATGCAAAAACATAACTGTGAACTTATAACTGCTGATCAAAGATTATTTAGAAAACTCAAGGAAATTTTTGAGAAAATACGCTTACTAAAGGGTATAAGCTCCTTTAATCGCTTTTATGGGCGTGGGTGACGGTTTGGTAAAAAAGTTTTCTTGATTTAGGGATAACGTTGGCAGGGATATTTTCAAGAAAGAGTTTGATATCTTGCGTGTTAGCGAGTAATATCTTACAATACCTTTGCTCGCCCAAATTAGGCGAGTTTTTTCTGCCTGTTATTTATGCCTCGATACTTAAGCAAAAAACGGCAAAACCACAAAATGCGGGAAAGGGGGACTTTTCTGACCTGTATGATCGGGCTTTCGCTTATCATCAATCTTTACAGTCTATATCAAGCTACCCATACCAGTACCACGATCAATATTTATAGCCACATGCCAGTCTGGTTTTCAGTCTATTCATTTTTGGCTTCTCTTCTGGGTGTGGTTACTAATATCGGCCTGTGGCTGTGGAAAAAATGGGCGGTTTTTGTTCTTCTTGTCTCAATTACTCTGGCTCTCGGCCTGCATATCTTTGTCCTGGACCTAGGCAAAATTCAGGAAACAGCCTTTTTTGCAACAATACTTTCCGGCTGTCTCTGGTATTGGGCTATCTCGCGCAAGTGGAGTTTTTTCCTTAAGTAAATTTTGATAAAATGGTAACCATGCCAACGTAGCTCAGGGGTAGAGCAATCGTTTCATAAGCGATGGGCCGCTGGTTCGAATCCAGCCGTTGGCACCAAAATCTGACTTTTTGGAATTTTTCCAACTGATTGTAGGGCGGCACGCAGTGCCGCCCATTGGTTTTGTGGCGAGTTTTCAGGGTTTTTTGAACTTTCGGGCGCGCCGACGCACGCCACTTTTTCGGCGAGCTGGAGGTTCGAGCCAAAGATTTCTTTGGCAAGCGCTTTTTTGGGAAAAAGTGCTTCATCCCTTGCGATTTTCGGCGCATTCTGCGCCGTATTTATCCAT
>CAZUUL010000174.1:0-2469 GCA_964623155.1 uncultured Gammaproteobacteria bacterium | reverse complement strand
ATTCTGACTCAGTACCACGTCACTGAGTGCAGCGAAGGGACGTGGGTATCTATAAAACGATCAAATTCAAATTTCTTGAAGGTTTATTGGGTGAATCTGCTTGTAGTGATCCGTCAGTTGACGGAGAACCTGAAGGTGGAGAGGATTTGGTCGAGCAGGAGTTTAAATGGGTCAGGACCTACGATGGACCAAGCGTAATAACTGTAAATAATGGGTAAAATAATGAAAATTATTAAACCAGACAGTCCTACAAGGATGGCAATTTTCTTCTTATCCTCATGAAGATGTCGAGAAATATAAAAGATGCTGAAAATATGAAAAATAAGCACTAATGGGATCCCTATGATGAGAATGAGAAATGATGCAACTGCAGGAAGACCCAACCCGCTCATTTCATACCCAGGTTCTCTGCCAAGAACCCTAATGAATAACGAGAGCACAACGACGGCAACTACCGAGGGGAGTATGCACATAAAAAAGTAATATGCAAAGAACTTTAGATACCAAGTGACGATAGGTGCAAAGCCTTTTTGGTTCATACTCTAACGCTAACAATAAAATAATTTCCTGTCAATTACAAAGTTTCCAAAAGCTGGGAGAAAAGGTCGAGTTTGGTGCTGTTTTGTTCGTCGATTAAAAACGGTGCCAGTTTACGCTTGAGGCTGGGTAGTTGGGTTTGCTCTTTAATAAATTTTGTTTTGGTTAAGGTGAGGAGATTTTCAGACAGGCCATTTGCTTTGATAAACTGACTATCCGGTTTTGCGCCATGAGATAAAAGCCAGATGATGTCGTAGAGATCGCGGGGAAGCGTCTGGGCCCGGTGGAGATAGGCGTGGAGTTTTTGTACCAGCAGTTGATCTTTGCTAATAGTTACGACAGAAACTAACATGCCATAGCGATTCAGCAGGATGACTTCTGTGGTATGATTTTGCCAGAACTGTTCAAAATCAAGCTTGATAGTCAGTTTTTCCTCTTGGTTAGCGCTTAGTTTCAACTCAAAGAGCAGCTTAGGGAAGCGTAGCTCGAAGTAGCTGCGTTTGGGAGTTACATTTGTATAAAGTTGAGCGGCGATATTTTCACTCTCTAACCGTCGAGTAATACCCTCCACAAGCTCGGTCATTTTAGTCAAAGCACCGTGAGTTACATCGAAATCGAGATCTTCAGAAAAACGATCCAGACCATAGAGTAGTCGAAGCGAAGTACCACCAATAAAGTAACATGAGAAAGACACTTTTTCTCTATAAAGCAGCTGCAGGATTTTCACCTGTAAATACTCCCGTAAGATTGCCTTCTTTTTCCCCTCAGGTAATCCATAGCCTTGGGCAAATTCAAGAATCTGGTTAAATTGGTCAACAATCGGGTTCATACTACTATCTCCTGTACCCATCTGGGAAAATGTTGGGCATACTTTTTATAGATGTTCATATCTACTGCTTCCCTATTTACACGTAAATCGGCAATAGACGTTATTTTTCTAATATACAAGTAGTCAAGGAGAGCCTTTTCCTTTTTGGCGATCGAAAAATAGCCTCCTGAAAGGGGCGAAATTACTGACTCGAAACCGAAGAATAGCGGCAATTTTATTTTGGTGTAGTAATACATCCCGAGTTCTGTTGCTATTTTTTTAGTAGTAATTGTGGTTACTGAAGTTACGCCTTGCGGAATATCCGGAATAATACCATAGTAATGAAGCGCGGTTTCCAGACTAATATATGAGGGACTGTATAGCTGTTGGGCTAGCTCCAGCTCATCAACTCTTGTCTTATCAAAACAGTAAACACCCCGTTTTAGTGAATGAAGCAGCCCCTTCTTCACCAAGCGAAATAACTGTACTTTAATGCTTTGGGCATTTTCTTGGGAAAACGCCTTAGTCACATCAGCTACAGTAAAAACATTGGTAGCAATTTCCCCTCTTAGATCTAAATATTTCATTAATAGATAGTATACAATAATGTATACTTATTGTCAACTTGACTTACTTGCTATTGAGTGAATTTGCTTGAAACGTCAAACCGCGTCTGACGCGGTCAAACGTTCCTTGCAGTGAGCTAGTCGAACCTGCTTGCACTGAATTATTTGAAGGTGTTTACAGTGAGCTAGTCGAATCTGAAGGTGGAGAGGATTCTTTCGATGTCGCCCTTGTGATCAGTTAAAAATTCAGGACTAGGATAACTGGGATACAACAAGAATAAAACTGGAAGAACAGACTTATTTAAGGGGATAAATATAACTACATATGTTCCTAATTCGTTAGTGAATTTTATTGCTGATTTTTGATCAACA
Source organism: uncultured Gammaproteobacteria bacterium (assembly GCA_964623155.1). Lineage (GTDB taxonomy): Bacteria > Patescibacteriota > Microgenomatia > CAZUUL01 > CAZUUL01 > CAZUUL01. Next base: position 186 of record CAZUUL010000174.1, on the reverse strand, counting down.
GAAATTACCGTTTGTGTAAGTGGGAATTTTTTAATATCATAAGAGGCAAATTGTAAAGCAATATCTTGTGTTTTGACCCATTCATTAAGAGAAAGATTACTAGGATTAGCAATGGGAATTCGAAATATAGCAGGCACTAGACTAGAATAGCATATGCTACACTAGTCATAATGCTTATCACATCAA
>CAZUUL010000173.1:0-2479 GCA_964623155.1 uncultured Gammaproteobacteria bacterium | reverse complement strand
CCACTCCACATTTATATAAAACAATAAATCTGGAGGGAGGTGAAAGAGCATGCTTAATTTAAACTCGGTCCTAGTTTTTTCTGAAAACCCGCAAACATTGGTTGATTTTTACAAAAAAGTTTTTCAAAAAGAGCCAGACTGGAGCGGAGGAGATTTTCACGGATTTAGTGTGGGTTCGGGTAATATAACTTTTGGCCCGCATGACAAAGTTCATGGCAAAAGCCAGGAGCCGGAAAGAGTCATGTTTAATTTGGAAATACTCGATGTCAAAGGGGAATTTGAAAGGATCAAAAATCTGGGTGCAACGGTTATTGCCGAGCCCTATCAACCGGAAGAAGAAGCAAGCATGTGGATTGCCACCTTTGCTGACCCAGACGGAAATTATTTTCAAATTATGACCCCGTACAAGGGTAAGAATTGAGGTGTGAAGTGCACCTTCGATTGCACTCAGGGTTGAGGGACTCAGGACAAGTTTTTTCGTAAAGAATCCACTTACGATTTGGTTTAACCCAAGCTAGCAGTTCTTACTACAGATGAATCGATTCATCTGTAGTAATCTTTTTGGAGAGTTAGCGAAGTTTATCGCGGGTGGCGCGGTCTCGGGCGCGTTTAACTTTGTCTTTGCCGGTTTGGCTCCAATCGCTTCCATAGCGCGGGACAGTCAAACGTCCCAGCCACGTTCGACGTGGCGGTGGGAGGAGGTCTAAAAGTTCATCGACTTTATCCATAAATTGACTCCACTGGTCGCCTTTGAGATACTCTCTGAGAATCCTTTGCGTTTGGGGTTTGGCGTTTTTTAGCCAACTGGCAACAGAGCTTACGGTGGAGAAAGAAACACGGAGAATGTGATTTATTTGGATAGGCGATTTTCCGCGGAGGAGGAGACAGGCGATGGCGTAGCGTTTGGCGAGCATAATTTGCTCGGTTTGGGTAAGGATGTCTGAAAAAAACGAGGCGGTATCGGAGGAGTCTTTACAGCGGCTGATTGCCTGCCAAAATATGGTAAAAATCTGCTTTTCGACGTCTTTATGCAATTTCTTTCGCGAGACTTGCGGCATATAGTTCTTTGGTGTCTAACTATAAATGAATCGATTCATCTGTAGTAGCGTAGCAGGAGAAAGTGGGGATTGTCAAGGATTTTGTTAAGAAATTTTGGTTGAAATTTTTTGATGAGATAAGAGTTGTTAAGAATGAGTGGTTAAGAGTAGAAAGAGATGAATAATTTACTATTGTTTGGGAGAACAATTTGCGTAGCAGAATGAGACTTTGCCGATGATGTTTTGTTTTAGCCGCCGGTTTTTTATTCATTTTGATTTTCTGGTCGCAGGCAATCATTCATGCTTTAAGTTTTATTGACTGGCCGCTCAACCTGGGTCACACTTTTTTATACTTTTTAGCCAGTTTTTTTGAAGTCCTGGCATTTGCCCAGGTAGAACATCCGTTAAAGTGGTTTATTTTCATTCTTGCTTTTTTAGTCATCGCTGCCATTCTCTATGTTTATGATTTATCATTGATCCAGAAGCATGAAAAAGATTTCAGCACAAGTTTAGCCAAAAGACAGCTTTACGAACACATGTACACCCGCCAGGTGCGCGAGCTTAGTCGCTACGTGCCGTTTGCGCTTGCATTCAACGGATTGAGCGCTTTTTTGATTTACCAGTTGCCCGACGTTTTCCTGGGGAGTCATTATCACGTCATTCTTTCAGCGCTCCAGGCTTTTTTTGGTTTGCTTCTGGTTTTTATTTCCTACAAGAGTTTTATGGTTCGATCGCGGCTTATCACGTTTTTGCATTGACATCTATTCGCTTCACACCTTCCTAAAGTACAATCCTAATGAAACAAGAGAACTGCCACCGAGGATTAGAACAAGCAAAGGTGTCGGATCAGCGGTGACAGGAAGTTTTTTTGGTGGTTGTTGAGCAGAAGTTGGGGCAAGGGTAGGTGGGACGATAATGGTTATAGTAAAGGCAAGACTGTCTTTTCCAGATGCCACAGAAGCTTGATGCTCTCCTAAAGATAGGTAGCCGGGCGTGTAATTCCAATTTCCGCCCCCATCCGCCGTGACACTTGCCGAAACTGTATCAACTACAATATTGACTATGGTGTTAGGGAGAGTCGTGCCGACAAAAGTCGGGCTGCTTACCCAGGTGGTGTACTTGGTTTGGCCGGTTTTGGCAGTCACGCCACCGACAGATTTTAGAAAGAGTGTCGCAGCAAGAGCATGTGATGTGAGAAAGATATAGATCGAGAAGATGATAACCAGGACTCCCAAAAGTTTCACCATAAGTTCATTATGATGACATGCTTTTCTTTTTGTCAAGATAGGTAGTAAAAGATCAAAAGTAAAAGTTGCTACTCTGGGTAAAGTGGAATAATTCCTTACTTTAATAATATATATTATTAAAGTCAAGTGGTTAAGATTTGGGTAACTGTTCAGACTCGCTGACACGGAACGGGTTGTAAAAGAAGCTGTTTACAT
>CAZUUL010000172.1:0-2486 GCA_964623155.1 uncultured Gammaproteobacteria bacterium | reverse complement strand
CACTACTTCCACCTGACCATGAGGGGAGCAAATTTTGGTTTCCTTGCAGGAATCATTTTTATCTTAATTCTGGAAACGGCTGGAGGATTTCTTTTAATTTACGGGACCAAAACTCTCGAAATAGTCACGGGAAAATACAATACAACACAAGTCGCCGAACTCACCCGCGAGGGCATGCAAAAAGTGGGGGCAATTCTCGGCCAGTCGAGCGGAAAAGCTAGCGAGCGGCCCACCGCAACTTCACTAATTGAACAAATCCCCAAACTCTCCAAAGTCGAGGAAGACAAACTCAAAAATATCCTCTGCCGCTAATTATGATCTCTTATTCCCCTTTCTAGCCACAACAAATGCAAAATTTTGCACACCTTGAGGCTATTTTTGAAGAAAATTTGTGCAAACTTACAAAAAGGGAAACTTTAGTCAATGGGAGGGAGGCCAACGTGTTTCTCCACGCGGTCTAGGCGTGTATCAATCCGATCATGTTGGCCCTGGTGGATGGTTTGTTCTTCTCGAAATGTATTGAGTTCACCGGCAACTGGATCAAGGGCAGTAAGGATCTCATTTTTGAACTTGCGAAATGTATCATCAATAAAGAGCTTTAATTCCTCTGTCTGGGCAGCGGTGGACTGACGGATCCGGTCTTCAACGTGCTTTTTGGTGGCCATCGTCTGTTTTATGCCCTGAATATCTGATTTGATGGGTTTTAGTTCCTCCTGCACTACCTCGCGGACGATGGATTTAAAGACGTTGTTTTGTTCATCGGTCATAGGTAGAGGATAGCATAACACACTTGGCGGGAAAAACAAGCGGTGGGTTATGCCGTAAAATGGGATAAATCCCATTGTTTGGGATTCAACTAATTAAGGCAGTAGAGAAGTTTTAGTCATAGGACACGTAAGATACACCACTCGATAACAATGAGTCAATGAGAAAAACCCGCTTGGTTAGCGCATGGGCGGCGTGGGCTGTTGCACTCCCTCTTTCAAGTGCTCCAAAATCCACATCCGCGCCAGAGTGGTTGGCCCAATCCCTTTGTCGTGGGCGAGTTTCCTAAGCCTCTCTAACGTCTCTGGATCGAGTCGGACATTGAGGTTACTAGCGAGGTTTTTAGCAAAGCGTACTTTAACCGGCTTGAACTCGTCTTCAAAGTCAGTTGTGTCATGAGTATCCCAAAACTCTGCTTCTTCCTCATAGCTTTTGAATTCTGGGATTTTGCTGGTTTGTCTTCCTGTTGTTGTCATGCTGCTTGTTCACCCCCTTGTTTCAGGATCACCCTGACACACTTGCTCAACTTCTTCGAGGGTCACGTCGTGGCGGGCAAGGTGAGCAATGTTCAAAGCCTCCCAAATCAGGCGGGCAATATAGACCATAAAACACGGGTATTGTAACACAAAGTGTTGCGGATTTCAAGAGGGTTTTTTTGCAATCCCTTCTCGTTCATGAGAAAATAGTGGGCATATGGACACTCTCAAGAAGCGGTTTGAGGATATTGTTGTTCGCTTAAACCTTGAGGCTAAACGCCGTGAAATGCGGGAACTTGAGGCATTAGCTTCAAAGCCGGACTTTTGGCAGGATCACCAAGCGGCGGCAGATAAAATGAAGCGATTGACCTATCTCCAGAAGGAATTGGAGACCGTTGAGAGACTTCGAGGATATGTTGAAAGCGGAGACGAAGAGAATCTTAGCAAGGAACTTGGTGACCTTGAAATAACCGCCTACCTAAGCGGGGAACACGATGCCAATGATGCCATCCTCTCTCTCCATGCCGGTCAAGGGGGAGTAGAGGCAATGGATTGGGCAGAGATTATTCTGAGGATGTATATGCGATATTGCCAAAGGAAAGGATGGAGTGTTGAGGAAGTTGACCGTACCCCAGGAGAAGAGGCAGGCATTAAAAGTGTAACACTCACTGTTTCTGGATCATATGCCTATGGGTATTTAAAGGCTGAAGCAGGTGTCCACCGTTTGGTGCGTCAGTCTCCTTTTAATGCCGACAAACTAAGGCAAACGTCGTTTGCCTTGGTAGAGGTTTTACCGGTGATTACTCAAGAAGGAGAGGTTGAGATATTGCGTGATGAGGATGTTGAATTTGAAGCCTTTCGCGCTGGGTCGCACGGAGGGCAAAATGTCAATAAGGTTTCAACGGCAGTGCGACTGCGACATAAGCCAACAGGCATTGTGGTTACTTGTCAAACCGAACGCTATCAAGCCCAAAATCGCGAGAATGCCTTAAAAATTCTTCGTGCTAAACTTTGGGACCTTTCCCAGAGACAGATGAAAGAGAAGGAAAAAGAGCTTAAAGGTCAGTATAAAACACCTGGCTGGGGTAACCAGATCCGCTCCTACGTTCTCCACCCCTACCATCTGGTAAAAGATCTCCGCAGCGCTTACGAAACTTCTGATACGAATTCTGTTTGGGACGGAAACATCGAACCTTTTATTGAAGCCTACTTGAAAATGGAGCGGCCTTTGTAGTATGGTATAGG
>CAZUUL010000171.1:1693-2489 GCA_964623155.1 uncultured Gammaproteobacteria bacterium | reverse complement strand
ACACCTGCAACTACTTCTACACCCGTTGTGTTTTCTTCTTCAGCAAGTAGTGTAGTTCGACCACAACCCCCATTCACGCCTGGAGCAAAAAGGACTCCAGCTACACCCACAACTGCCACTGAGACCACTTCAACAATTACTACAACTACGACAATTCCACAGCCACCAAGCGTTCCAGGGAAAGCTCTAGGTAAACAACCACCGACGAAACCAGGAGGGCCAAAATAGTTTGCGAGTGCTAATATCCCTTATCAATCCCAAACCACGTCATGTTAGGATTTTTACGCTAGCGTCGGCACTGTTCTTGTAAACGAGGGTTTTTGAGAACGGTTGCCACGTTACCCAGGCAGCACGCAGAGTCTAGGCTGTATGTTATCACAAATAGTTCTTGAAACTATGCATCATTCGGCTAGAATGATGTTGGTCAAACTTAATTAGGAGTGTCTAAAGATGAACTTAGCACAAAAGGTAATTAAACCCAAGTTTGGCGTACTTAAGAGTAATGCAGGTATCCTCCATAATGTAGGGTTACAGGCAATCTTCCAAACGAATAGTTAAATTATGACTATCGTACAGAATATTATAATAAAGCCAACTTATCTGTATCTTTCATATTGACAACCGAACAGACCCATGTATACAGTGTAATAGTTTTTTGCCGAGATTATTTTTTAGTCTTTAACGAAGAGAAAAAGGCATGATTAAGCTCAGCCACCTGGAATTATTTATAGACTCTGTATCGAGGAGTAGCTTGAAAGATCTTTTTAGGGGAGAGGATAAATGGGTAATGATACTT
>CAZUUL010000171.1:486-1593 GCA_964623155.1 uncultured Gammaproteobacteria bacterium | reverse complement strand
TTAATTTTGCTATCGGTTCTAATGGAGATTTATTTGCTATCAAGAAGTCAAAGACGGGGTCTAATAGTGTAGAAATACATATTTTAAGTGCTGCAAGTGGATATAAATCGTTCAGCCTGCAAACAGGAACCTGCTTACATGAGGTCGATGATACTTTTAATTTTGCTATCGGTTCTAATGGAGATTTATTTGCTATCAAGAAGTCAAAGACAGGGTCTAATAGTATAGAAGTACATATTTTAAATGCTGCAAGTGGATATAAATCGTTCAGCCTGCAAACAGGAACCTGCTTACATGAAATTATAGAAAATTGGCAGCAAGCGCCTAAAATCCAGGTTCCAGAAAGATATTTCTGTTCTATTACAAATCAAATTATGATTAATCCGGTTATTGCGGCGGATGGCCATACTTATGAGCGAGAAGCGATTGAAGAATGGTTGAAAACTCACAATACTAGCCCAAAAACAAACTTAAAACTTAAGCACAAAAAGTTTATTGATAACCATGATAAAAAAGGTGAAATATTAGAATTCTTAGATAAGCATCGCGAGCTTTATAACCAAAATGAGGTTTACATGACCAAAGCAGACAAATTAAAATCAAGATTGCAACCAATAGAACATCAAAATCCTGTTCTCACTTTCTCACATAACAACAATTCTAACACTTCGTTCAATTTATCTGTAGCAAATAGCCACAATGAAACAAAAAGACCAAGCAGAAACAATGCTAAAGCCAGAATTAATAGGGTCTGAGGCCATGGATAACCCATATGGACAAAATCAATTTTAGTCTAATCTTTGTAGGACAAAACATAGGAATCAAGGGTCCTGTCAGAAAACGTATGGGTACAATCGCAAAAGCGGGCGAAAAGTGTATTAGGTGCTATTTAACTAGATTTTTAAGATAAGGACTACTGAACATCCTCATTACTTAATTTTTTAATTTCTGATTCAGAAAGTCCTGTTGCTATAGCAATATCTTGAAAATTTAATTTTAAAAGAAGAAGTTTTTTTGCTATTGCAATTTTTTCTTCAATCTTGGCTTCTATTTTGCCTTTTTCTACAGCGCCCTCCAATATAGCTTTTTCTGACGCTCGTTTCATAT
>CAZUUL010000171.1:0-476 GCA_964623155.1 uncultured Gammaproteobacteria bacterium | reverse complement strand
CTGTTAGAGTTTTAAGTTGATCTTTGGTTTTTTTAAATTTTGGCAACTCTAAAAAAGAAAATGAAAAGTCCTTTAAATTTTGTTCATAAGTTTCTTTATCTAAAGTGATGTGATGAGTAAGGTATCTTTCCTTATCATTTGGAAACAACACAAAATCGGTAATCGCTAGAAATGTAACACTTTTTAAATCAACAAACTCGATTCCTTTTTCTCTTTGTTCAATATAAGTTCTTGCTGCATAATATTGAGCACGTTTTTCAAAACCCGGCTCACTATCCACTTGCATTTCTATAATAAATCGGTTTCCTTCGGTATCTTGACAAAGCAAGTCAACTATGCTCACCCGTTGTGCAATAATTTCAGGTTCTTGTGCAGCTTTTAAAAATGAGACATCTTCAATAGGATTGATAGAGCGCCCAAAAATATCATTCAAAAAATGGATCAAAATATCTTTGTTTCTTTCAGTGCCAAAGATC
>CAZUUL010000170.1:482-2495 GCA_964623155.1 uncultured Gammaproteobacteria bacterium | reverse complement strand
CTTTTGTACAAAGGTTTACACCCGTCTTATATTATATCAAAACAAAAAAATTACATCTGGAACAGACTATGCGGTCAAAAAACCATTGATTTCTGCCAATACCTGGGCTGGAGTAAGTGCAGTTTTCATCAAAAAACCATGCGCGCCGTTGGCGAGTGCATCTTTAATGATATTGTCTTGATTTAGTACCGTCAGCATAACAATCTTTTTGTTAGGTGGAGTCGGAGGATTGGTTTGGAGTTTTTTTAAAATCGTGATTCCGTCAGTATAAGGAAGTATAATATCCAAAAGGATAATATCATAACCTCCCTGAGAAGCTTTCTCCCAGCCTTCCTTGCCATCGCGGGCGCTATCAACTGTATAACCAGCGTCTTTCAAGACTTTCTCGTAAAGCTCGCGTGTTAACTGGTCATCTTCAACCAAGAGAATCCTAGCCATAGCAAAAATATTCTCCTCTTTAGCAAATCAATAGTCAAGTCAGGGGTTACTTCATCATATACCAGACTCTAGGCAGCGAAGGAGTTTCAAGCGAGGGAAAAAATCTTTTTAAGGAAAATCCCGAAAAAAACTGGTTAAAGAAATTGGCTGTCTCTATGCGCACGACCCGCGCCTGTTTGAGCCCAGCCAGTTGTTTAGCCAAAGCCACGCCTTCCTCAAGATTTCCCAGCTCATCGACCAATCCGACTTCTTTTGCCCCAATACCTGAATAGATTTTTCCCCCAGCTATGTCTTTCACTTTCTGCAACTCAAGTTTGCGCCCCTGGCTCACCCGGTCAAGAAATTGGTTATAGGCATCATCAAGAATGTTATCAATAATTGCTCGTTCCTCCTCAGTAGTATCACGGGTTGATGAGAGAATATCTTTGTATTTTCCTTTTTTATAGACTTCTTCTTTTATACCCAGTTTGTCAAACAACCCTTGTACCTTCAGGTTGGTAGCAATCACTCCTATAGAACCGGTTATTGTGGAAGGGTTGGCGACGATTTTATCGCTGGCTGCGGCAATATAATAGCCGCCCGAAGCAACCACGTCAGCCATTACTGAAAGCACGGGTTTTTTAGAATTTGACTTAAAGGATTGAACGCTTTGATAAATTCTGTCTGATGCAACCGCTGATCCCCCGGGACTGTCAATATCAAGAATGACCGCTTTGACTGTTTTATCCTCGCCAATTTTGTGCAAAATCTTTGCCACTTTTTCTGGGGTAATAGTATCAACTGATCCTGAAAATGGATCGACTGCATTCACAATTACTCCCCGCAATGGGACGACGACTATCTTGTCTTGTCCTTTACCGCTTAGATAAATTTCATGGCCCGCGCCTTCTGAAAGAGGCCCTGATATAAATTCGCCGAGAAGACCAAAGACAATCACAATGACAAGAAATGAACCGACTGTCTTTAATCCGGAAGAAAAAATGTGTCCCAAAAAGCCGAGTGCGCGCTGGGTCAAAGACTTTTTTTTGTTTGCCGAAACCGACTCGTCTTTCATAAATTTATGACATCATACCATGAATTGCCGGCGCTTTGTATAATTTGTAACCGTTTTCGCTAAGATATGCTTTCCAATGAGGTAACGAAGCAAGATAAGTAATGACAACCGTTCCTGACTTGATTTCTTTTTCTAATTTTTTCTCCAGTTTAGCCATGTGTTCGGGAAGAAGAAAGGCAAAAATAATACTGGCAGGCCGAAGGGACTGCTGCCAAAAACTCACCGGACAAAGGCTAATCTTTTTGGACAGTCGTTTGCAACGGACTCTAAGCCAGGACCAGCAAAAAAGAACGGGGTTAATTTCAAACCCAACCGCCGGCGACCCATTCTTAGCTGCAGCTAGCAATACCCGTCCGTCACCTGAACCTAAGTCATAGACTAAACTAGCGGGACCAAGGGCAAGTTTGGGTAAAAGTTGCTTAAGATGTGGCATTGGTATCGGCGCATACGGTGCTCCGGTTATAAAGCCAATGGTATTAAATATCATAAACAGAAAGAGTATGCCTATGCCTCCCAACCCT
>CAZUUL010000170.1:0-472 GCA_964623155.1 uncultured Gammaproteobacteria bacterium | reverse complement strand
AAGATTAATTTCAAAACTTCCAGCTCATTGACCATGGCTTAATTTACATGATATTCTATCATCACTATACCGCTTTGTGATTTTTGAAATGATGGACTATTCAAAAAGGGGATTAACCGAGAAAGAAGCTGGTAAGCAAAGGCTTATCTTCGGCAAAAATATCCTGCCGGAACCAGCCAAAACAAGCACCTTCAAACTACTTGTACTTCAATTCTCCAATCTCTTTACTGCTATCCTGTTGGCAGCAGTTATTATCTCTTTGGCTGTCGGAGATAGGCTTGAAGCCATTTTTATAGCCCTTATCATCAGCCTCAATGCCGTGTTTGGTTTTTGGCAGGAGTACAAAGCCGAGAAAGCATTGTTGACACTAAAAAAAATGGCAGGAACGACCGTGCGGGTCATTCGCGGCGGCCGGGAACAGGAAATAGACAGCCAGCTACTCGTTCCCAAAGATATTATTTATTTGCAAGAG
>CAZUUL010000169.1:0-2500 GCA_964623155.1 uncultured Gammaproteobacteria bacterium | reverse complement strand
TGACTTTCCCCGTGCATGTGGCCTATTACGCTTCGCATGGCGATTGGAAAGGGTTGATGAAATACATGGGCCAGACCCTTCTTCAGGTGGCCATGATTGCGATCCAGTTTATTCCCGTGGTGGGGCAAATGCTGGGCGCGCTTTTCCAAATGCTGGGCACTTTCCTGCAGTTTATCGGACAGGCACTGGTTCAGCTGGGAAGCCTTGCGGGAAGATTCCTCGGACCGGTTCTCGGAGGAGTCTTGAAGGGCGCCCTTCACTTTGCCGGAGGATTCCTGGAGGGCTTGGGAGGTTCTCTTGTCCAGTATGGAGCAAACTTGGCCAAAAATTCCAAGAACATTTTCCAGAATTTAAAAGAGCAGGGCTTCAAGTATGTCACAGACAGCCTGAAGAAAGGTTTGGGCAATCTCATCAATCAGCTCAATCCTGTCACTTATTATCAAAACCTCACGCAATCAGTAACTCAATCCTTAAAACAGCTCGGCTTTAAAAACTCTCTTTCAAAACTTCTGGATTGGTCTAAAGAGCAGTTCGTTTCTAACATTATCCAGAAAAAAATCGACCAAAGCTTAGAGAAATCTAAGATGAACAGCTTTTTAAAATCAGTGATTTCTACAGTCGCTTCAGCCGGAGTGCAGGCGTTATCTTCAGCCGTCATTGGAGGTGTCGCAGGAGGCATCGAAGCAGTTACCAAGAACATTGGTTCATTGGCAAGCATAGGACAAGGTATTTCTTCGGGCGTAAGTTCGCTGATTAATGGTATTGCCAACGGCGCCAAAATGCTTTATCAGGGAGGCAAGGCCATTGTTTCTGCTGTCGGTCAGGGCCTGCAAACCCTCGGCCGTGGCATCGGCAATGCTCTCAATGCCACAAAATCTTTCTTCTCTTCGATTGGCGAAAAAATCTTCGGCCCCCGCGGTCCTCCTGTCAATGCCCCAACTTATGACGGGAAAACTCTTCGCGGATCCTTCGGAAATGGTCAGATTACTTTGGGTGACGGGGTCGCCATTGCTTCAGATGGTTCCGTCCAAGTTCTTAACAAACAAGGTCAATTCCTTTCCTATCAGGTCAAGAAAACATCTGATGGAAAATACGATTTCACAGAGCTTGATGAAGGGGATCAAATCTACATTAAAACAGATCCCCAAACTAAAGAAATCTCTTTTATCCAAAGAATCCAAAATTTGGTTACCAATGCTGGTACCCAAATTGGGGGAGCTCTGCTAGAATTAGGGCACAAAGCAAGTGAGTTTCTGACTCAGGCGAAACAGACTTTCGCTCGATTTCAGGAAGCGATAGTAGGCCCAATTCGCCGGCAGTTTTTTCCGGAGGCTGAAATCGACAGATTAGTGAAATCAGGGAAATATCCAGAAGCGATTAATTTTGCTTCAAAGCGATTCGGCTATTTGCCAGGAATATATGATCCTGGCAATCCTGCTTTTAAGAGGCCTAATCTCGTCGCTTTCGCTAATCCGTCTGGTCAAATAGTTTATGGTGAACGTGCTTTTTTTGATAGAGTCTATGATCCTAAAGCAGGTTGGGTTCAAAAATATGTTCCAACAAGATTACAGTCAGTAGGATTGCACGAGTCAATTCATGTTGTAGAGCAGTTCAATAAGAATAGAGTTATTTTTGATACGTCAGGCGGTATTGCTAATCGAAATCTACTTGAAATGGAAGCTGCTCAAGAAGCAATATTAAATGCAAGCAGGATGAGAGTTTCCAAGGCTGTTAATCAGGGAATGGTTGATTATTATGATGACAATGTCACAGAATACAATCTAACGCATCCTAACAAAGAACCTCTATGGCATCAAAGACCAAGGGGGTATCGAGTTAATGTGTTGAAGAGGTGAATGAAATGAAAGGAAGAAGTCGTCTTATTATTTCTTTTGTACTTGCCATGACATCCGCTGTATATTTACTGTGGAATTTAGTAGACGGAGGAATCATCCATGCATTATCAGAAAAGTCGTCAATTACTCAGGAAATGAGACAAAATCAGATGTCTTTGGAGTTAACCGTTGTGGAAGGACAAACCTTTAAGCAAGGAGAGCCCATTGAGCTGGTAGGCAAAATCAAAAATGTGAGTGATAAGGCCGTAGTAATTCGAGAACCAGTTGACGATTGGACATTGAGAGTCTACATTGAATTTAAACCCGAGTCAGGTTTTCAAGAAATGCAACCTAATAGATTTGTCTCCACGGTTGGACCCTCGCTTATTACTCTCAAACCTTCTGAAGAACACACCTTTTTTGCCGTTTTTACCCCCACATTTTATTCCATGCCGGAAGCTGGTAAATATCATGTCTATATGAAATATGGAAGCCCCCCCAAAAATGATAGGTCTGTTTGGAGTGGAGATGTCAAGTCGCCGGTTATTACGATATCGATTATTGAATAATTTAACCCTCGTGACTAAACTCATCCGTCTCACGGCATTTATCCTCATCCTCGTTTTTCCCATCCAGCAAATCATTCTCGCTAATCCGGCATTTGG
>CAZUUL010000168.1:0-2510 GCA_964623155.1 uncultured Gammaproteobacteria bacterium | reverse complement strand
GCAGTTGGACGTTTCTCGACATTCGCTTTCCAACAATGCGTAATCAGTTGTGCCACATTGGGTGGTGTCTCCGCAGGGATTTCTTCTCGCTTACCAGTCTCTACATGAGTCACCACTGCTTCAGGTCTTTGGCCTTCAAAAGGTAACTTACGAGAAGCTAATTCCCATAATGTCATCCCTAAACTATAAATGTCAGACTGTCTAGTACAAGTTGCTCGTGCTCTAAACAACTCTGGCGCCATCCATAAGAGGGTTCCGGCAGGTGGTTGTGCATTACTGCATGTGACACTAGACTCGGTTTTAACAGTAGCCAATCCAAAATCTGAGAGCTTTGCCTCTAAGTGTTCATTGAGCAAAACATTCAAACTCTTTAAATCACGATGAATAATACCATGGCTATGCAAGAAGGATAGTCCCTTTGCCATTCCCAAAGCAATATTGGTTCGTTGTGTCCAGTCTAAAGGTGCACTACTGTGCAATACATGATACAGAGAGCCTTGCTGCATAAATTCCATGACAATACAGTGAGGCGCTTTAAGGCAAACCCCGTACAATTGAACAATCTGAGGATGATGTAGCTTAGCCATTATTTCCATCTCATGCTCGAAGTCTTTTAACACTTCTTCAGAAAAGTTGAACACATGCAACTGCTTGACTGCCACATCTGTATACTTTTTCCACTTACCGTGATAAACAACCCCAAAACCGCCTTGGCCCAATCTTTTTCCAAAGGTTAAATCATCATAGGAAATTCGAAAACCTGGAAATTGTTCAACCACAGAGGTTCCAGGTTTACCAGAATCTACAGGATTCTCAGCTTGAGCAGCAGTTTTAGTAGGTACTGGATTATAATCTTTCTTAACAACATCCAACTTGTTGCTTGCCACACCTCCTATACATCGCATATCTACCAGGTAATGATAGTGATTTTTTTTTGCCTGTGGCATATCTTCATCTACTGTTGTATGTACAAGATATAATTTTTTAGGAAAGTTTTCCCCATGCCTTCCGTATTTTAATGGTACGATTTGATCATCTTGATCTTGATTACAAATGACAATTTGCATTCCAAGAAGTTGACTTATTGCCCTAATTTCTAACTCATCACCCCACTCTCTTCTTGACGGATCAATCATTCTATGCATACGATTACTAAACGATTCATTGTCTGGAATAAATGGAGCTAATGAGCCTTCATGTTGTCTCATAAATTCAACAACGCGTATTCTGAAGTTGACATTAACTAACACTTCCAAAGCAACAGCATTGTCTTCAATGAATCTAATGCTGCCGTCATACGCTAAAAAGCGATTTCTGTTCTCCTCTGCCGCGCCTTCTGTTTGCTCACCAAACAGTTTAACAAACCGCTTCTTAAACTCTCCAGCATCGCCAATCACAGGTAATAAGTAGGAAAAAACGACAGAATAAAACAAGCATGAGCCATCCCCTGGTACATCTATTTCATACTGGTTTGGCTCATTTGGAATAACTACAACTTTTAAGATGTTATTCCGTGCGTGTTTCAATGAGAAATAAGGTTCTGAAGATAATATGATGTCTGATGTCTTTTCTTCCACTATGGGAGATATCCCTTTAAAAGATGCCTCTGAATTTGACGTTATTACATCTGCGTTAAAAAATTCTTCGCGCATCTGTGATATCTTTCCAATATTTTTGTCAAAATAATAACAATAATCTCTACACGCATCATACAAATCACTATGTATATTTTTCTTATCGATACCAAGTTCATTACTGATTCCAAGAGCTGCAAGCCGCCTCAAAAGTTCTGCAATTTTTAATTGAGTTATCAGCACTATAGTGAAATAAAATTTACTCTTCTTCCACTCATTTAAGTTTTCTTTTTTGTTCTGAATATGAAAATTGCAATTATCTATTTTAGATTTATTATATTTTATTATGTTATTTTCCGAGTCAATGCTATCAAAATCGCGCCGAATAGCCTTCTTATGTTCATTGATAAGACTAGCCATTTCTGCTGCAATAGCGTGATTTTTCAATACTATCTCGCTCGACTTTTTTACGCTGCTGCTCCTGTTTTTTATTATCAATTTCTGCTTGAAGAATAGTTTCTTCTTGACGCGACTGACGTAATTCAGCTTCTTTTAATTCCCTTGCCCTAATTTTTACCGTTTTATCTGATTCCTTATTAATGATCCGTGCTTCATTTACATCTACACGTGGTATAGTATGCCTAACGGAAAAGCAAGGTATTACACCTCCTTCCCAAGAGGTTTTAAAAGAATAAACCATTTGCTTACCGCTTGGATGGGGTTTTACACCAAGGTCAAGCACGTACTTTTCACCGGTTACTTCAGCACGATACTTGCCATCAGTAGTCCATCCTTGTCGCATGAACACATCTCTTTCTGCTTTATCTCTAGGCATGATGCGATAGTCTCTTGCTATGTAAACAAGGTGAGTAAGTTCACCTCTGTATTCACTTGCTCTTACTAGGCGTTCATTTTCCCTATCTAGGTTGGATGCTT
>CAZUUL010000167.1:0-2519 GCA_964623155.1 uncultured Gammaproteobacteria bacterium | reverse complement strand
TGCTGTCCCCGTGTTACTTAAACTGCGATAAATTGATCGAGAGCGTGCCCGCTTTTTTTTTGAGGTTTTTTTTCAGCGTTTACGATACTGGCGATAGCTGTATCGGGTGTTAGAAAAATTGAATAAGTGTTTTCGCCGCTTTTGACCACGAGTGTGTCTTCCCCGATTTCCTTTATTTGCCCACCGACTACTTCCTGGTCTTTTTTTCTAAGCTCGGCTACGCGGGTTGCGACTCGGTCCTTAAGTTCCTTGATTTTTTCCAGCCGCGAGGGCGGTTTTGTCAGTTCCTGGGCGCTTGAAGATGTTTCCTGGCTTTGGATTGCCCAAATCGGTGAAAGGAAAAAGACTACATGCATTGTAGTGGCTGCACCCAGAACCCCAAGAAGTGAAACAAACACTAATCGTTTGTTATTGCTTATCATGGGTTTACCTCAATGTCGATGCGATAAACAGTACGGGTAATAGATTCATTCGAACCATCGCCGGTATACCCGGTAACGAGAAGTTGATTTGGACCCTGGTTTATATCTGCTGTTGCTTCAAAAGTAGCGTCGTTATTTGTTAAGACAACGGCATCGGCAGCAGGCGATGAGATGACAATGGTCGCGTTGGGTTTGAATTTGCCTGAAACAGAAACACCCTTGCCGGCGACAGAACTTTGATCTTCCGGTTTGGTGAGGGTCAGGATTTGAGCGGAATTGGAAAAAATGGTTTTAGCGTCGTTCATGACGGTCGGGATGTCGGATTTTACCTTGGGTTTATAAACATTTGGCAAGATGAAAATTCCCGCCGCGACGGCAAAGCCTAGCGAAAATCCCAGGATTATAGCGATAATCGTTTCCCGGCCGATCTTCATGCGCTCAAATACTACGGCTTTATGTTGCTCTTGTCAAGAGAGGACAGACGCAGTACAATGCTTGTTGTGGAAATTTCATATCTTGGCCATTCTTCATTTAAAATCCGGGGTAAACTGGCGACAATCGTCACCGACCCATTTGACCCTGAAATGGTAGGTTTGAAATTTCCGCTGCTTGAAGCCGACATTGTCACTGTTTCCCACTTGCATACGGATCATTCCATGGTTTCCCAGGTGAACGGTGCGCCGGTTGTCGTTTCTGGTCCCGGTGAATATGAGATAAAGGGAGTCCGTATCAACGGGATTGCTTCTTACCACGATAACAAACAGGGCGAAGAGCGAGGCAGAAACATTATATATAGTATCTTTGCTGACGGTTTAACTATCGTCCACGCAGGTGACCTTGGTCACAAGCTCTCAGATGAACAGGCAGATTCGTTTCCGGCGGTAGATATTCTCATGATTCCGGTGGGAGGTGTTTATACTATTGGTCCGGCCGAAGCAGCAGAAGTTGTAACACAGCTTGAGCCAAAAATTGTTATCCCAATGCATTTTTTCCAGCCGCAGATGGCAAAACAATTTGAAAGCCTGGCTCCGGTTTCCGGCTTTTTGCGGGAAATGGGAAAAGAAAGTATTGCCCCTCAACCCAAATTGGTTATATCCAAAGATAAATTACCCAGTGAGTTGACGGTAATAGTCTTGCAGTAGGATTAGCAACTTTAATCCCGACTTTTAATTTTTAACTTTTCACTTTTAACTTTTTTTATGCTTGATATCAAAGTACCACCGCACGATGAACAAGCAGAAACTTCGGTTTTGGGAGCAATCCTTATAGACCGCGACGCCATTGCGGAAATAATTGATTTCCTGCGGCCCGAGCACTTTTATGCTCCAGCAAATTGTTTAATATTTTCAGCCATGCTGGCGCTGTTTGAGCGTCATGAACCTATCGACATTGTTACGCTAACAGCCGAGCTGAAAAAGCAAAAACAATACACCAAAGTCGGTGGCGCGGCCTATCTTTCCGGCCTTGTCGAACGGGTTCCTACTTCGGCCCATATCACCCACTACGCTAAAATCGTCTTTGATACTTATACCCGCCGCCAGCTTGTTGCCATAAGCGCAAAAATTACCGAGCGCGCCATGGAGAGTAGCAATGATGTTGGCAAAATTCTCGATGCGACCGAATCCGACGTCTTTAATATTGCCCAGTACCATGTCCGCCGCGATTTTATCGCCTTAAAAGATGCTTTAGCAGAGAGTTTTGACAGATTAGATGAACTGCATAAACGGGGCAACCATTTGCGCGGCGTGGCAACCGGTTTTGTCGATATTGATGGAAAATTATCCGGACTCCAGCCGACTAACCTGATAATTTTAGCGGCCCGCCCTGGCCAAGGTAAGACAGCTTTTGTTTTAAACATTGCCCAGCATATAGCAGTTAGCCAAAAAGTTCCGGTGGGTTTTTTTTCGCTTGAAATGAGCCGCGAGGAACTGGTGGACAGGTTGCTGGTTGCCCAAGCCGATGTCGACGCTTGGAGACTAAAGACCGGCCGCCTGTCTGATGAGGATTTTACGCGCATCTCGGCCGGAATGGGGGAGCTTGCCGAGGCGCCGATTTTCATTGACGATTCGCCCGGTCAAAGCACCTTTGAAATGCGCG
>CAZUUL010000166.1:0-2524 GCA_964623155.1 uncultured Gammaproteobacteria bacterium | reverse complement strand
ACCGACTCCTTCTTATTTCTGTAGTAGAATACCTTATTTTTGAAAGTGCGACAGGCGTGCGCTGTGAAATTAGGTGAGGGGCTTTAGTGCTTTTTTCTGGGGTTGTATTCTACAGAATTTGAGAGTGCGGGGTCTTTTAGCATAACAAAGGGTGAGCCACTGGCGAGGTACCCCTAAGAAAACGGTTACGGTTTAAACCGCTGCAGACAATTTGTTATGGATTATCATGAGGTAGTGGCTTTCAAATTTCTTCTGGGCCGATGGCCTAAAAGTCTCATAGGATTTTATATTCACATCCGTCTTAATGGCGGCAAATCTATGTTTATAACCAGTAAATATGTCGTGTTACGTAGTGACTTTACTGGTAAATTTAAGTTATAATTACCCTGTTTAATTTTAAATACCACTGTCAACTTAGGAATTTTCAAGATGCCAATCGATAACTTAATTGAAGATATTAGTGGCAGAAATTTTAATCAAGAGTCTATTGATCTAAGTGATCAAGATTTGCATGATAGTGATGTAATTCGTTTAGTTGAGACTTTGAGTCGAAATCCCAATAATAAGGTTAAAGAAATTAATTTAAGTGGAAATTTCATTGGGAGTCAGGGAGCAGGAGCGTTATCGACTGTTTTGACCTTAAAAATACTGAATGTGTCTCGCAATGAAATTGGGCCAGATGGAGCTGCTGCATTCACAATGACTAAGTTGGAAAAATTAAACATAAGTGCTAATCCCATTGGTGACTCTGGCGTTATAGCCTTATGCGGGTGTGCAATGTTGCGAGAACTTGAAATAAGTGAATGCGGAATTACTAATGAAGGTGCCAAGATAGTACTCAGTAATAACAAATTAGGAAAAATAGATTTATCTACTAATGGCATTGATAATAATGGGATTGGAGATGAGTGCCTATCAGGGCTTCTTAACAATTATACGTTAGAAGAATTAAACTTGTCTCAAAATCGAATTACGAGCATTGGCGCAGCGGTGATTTCAAAAAGCACTTTAAAAATAGTGGATTTGAGCTCTAATTTGATAGATGATGAAGGGGCAAAGGCTCTTGCTGCCAATAATACCTTAGTAGCGTTAAGTTTGAGTCAGAACAGGATCACAGGAGCTGGTTTCTCAGTTCTTTGTGGAAATAAGAGTATACAAAGACTAACCTTATTTAACAATAGTATGGATTTTAGTCATATAAGCTATTTACCTCAAAACACTGCTTTGATTGAGCTTGATTTAAGTTGGAACAGACTTGATGATCATTGTAAACAAGTTTTTGAAACGTTAGCATCTATTCCAACGTTGCGAGAACTTGATGTGAGCCACAATCAAATTACTGATGAAGGAGCAAAAATGTTGTATGGATATAATAACAACAGGACAGAACCGTTGAAGAAACTGAATCTAAATTATAATCCCATTGAAAACATAGAATTGATAAGAACTGGATTACACTTTTCTAAGCTTCCGTAGGCACTTATTACCAAAATCATTTATAGTTTTCTCTTTCTAGCGGTAATTATACGACACAAATGTACAGTTTTTAACTGTTTTTTTGAAACATAATGGATCATGGCGCTTTTTAGTCTAGTATTATTATAACCGAATAGTTTCTAAGTGTTATTATGCCTGAACTTGAACAAATAGATTCTTATCAAAGTGCTTATTCATCTGGAAATGAATTAATAATATTGGCGTTAGCAAAAAGACAAAAAGAACAAAAGGGAGGAGACGTAGCTTTGTCGCCAGGAGCAAATTACGCTTCTATTATTTTTAAAAAATCAGGTAAGATACAGATAGAATTTGCCACAGGCAGTAAGGGATCAGCTAATTCTGGAGGGCATAGTGAACGTCATGTTTTAATGAATGCTATAGAAAAAGCGTTTGCTGCTCCTTACAACTGGTTTGAAAAGAAAAACATAAGTCTTAACACTGGCAATGAATCTTCTTTTATTCAATATAAAGAAGAACTATCGAAAATAGAGATTAGTTTGTTTACGGAAAGATCTCCCTGTGATGAATGCAAATCATTTTTAGACCAAGTTTTATCGGATCATCACAAAATTTCTTATACGATTGAATATGAGAATGGACAGTCGGCAAGCATGACACAAGAATTGAAAAAAGAATTGCAAGACGTAAAAACAGAGCTAGAAGAAAATCCAATATCGACAGCTATAAAACGGAAAGATGCGCCTAAAGAATTATCATCTGCATCTACGAGCACAACAACTACATCTTCTGAAACCATAAAAAAACCAAAGAGCAATACTCCATCGACTGTTCCATCGACAACCACAACAACGACCATTACTGCCGATCCGATTATAAAGCCAATTATAGATACGCCTAAAATAAAACCAGTGTCTCAGCTACGTAGGGTGGGATTATCTAGACCAACTACTTCAACCCTTGTTACTGCACGATCACCTTCATTTACACCTGGAACAACCACTACCACAACAACAACGACTACTTCTGATCCTACTTCACTGACACCCGCAGCAGCACCAACAACTAC
>CAZUUL010000165.1:971-2538 GCA_964623155.1 uncultured Gammaproteobacteria bacterium | reverse complement strand
GTTTATTGAGTTGCTAAAATTTAAACCAACGAACCTATCGCAACAAAAGTTACAAGTCCTATGGTTACGCTTTATGTCAGAGATTAATGAAGAAACCCGTATTGTTGCCCCGGAGCTATTAGAAGTTCCAGAAATCCGGGAAGCCATTGAGTTGTCCGAACAAGCAGCGTATACTGAAGCTGAATTAGCATCTTATGATACGTACTGGGATACGGTCAGCACTGAAAAAACTTTGCTATCCGATAGATATAGAGAAGGGAAATTAGAAGGGTTAGCAGAAGAGAAAGTTGCAATCGCGAAAAAACTTCTTCTTCTAAAACTAAATTTTCAAGATATTGTTACAGCAACAGGACTTACTGAATTAGAAATTAAAAAATTAAGCGATGAGGATGTTTAGTAGTCCTTATCTTATTGATGATGGACTGCGTCATTTATCTCTCTACACGGGCAAAAACGACCAATCGTTTGTACATGGCAATAAGTATGGTAAAATCACATTGCCAATCTTGAACCACAATACTTGCCATCTGGTGCTTTCAATTTTGCTATCCGCTTTTCTGCCTTTGCTTTGTCACCTGGAGATAAATCATTATTTAATAGAGCCTTATACTGAGTCCTTGCTTGTTGAAAAAATTGAAATGCCATCACTTTATCTTTTTTGATGAGATAATGACTTTT
The DNA here is from genome assembly GCA_964623155.1 of uncultured Gammaproteobacteria bacterium. Taxonomy (GTDB): domain Bacteria; phylum Patescibacteriota; class Microgenomatia; order CAZUUL01; family CAZUUL01; genus CAZUUL01. Next base: position 1,860 of record CAZUUL010000165.1, on the reverse strand, counting down.
ACCAGCAGCATAGTTTTCTCCCGCCTTATCAAAATCCATTTTCCAACCAGATTGTGCAACCTGAAGCTTTTCTTCTGGCAAATGAGGTTGCAATGTAGTTGCGAATTTATCCAACGCATCATAGTTCAACTTTGGTGATGAAGGATTTACTGTACTAGAATTTTGCTCTTTCAGCTGTTGATTAGCAAGGTGAGCTAGAGTAAGCTGTCTGCTTTCTATATCGGTTAACCTCTGATTAATGTCATCAGAAACACTCTTTGGAGGATTTTCTTTATATTTTTCAATATCTTCATGTATAGTTTTTTTACTGCTCTCTATTTCCTCATTTAGTTTTTTCATTTGAGGAGTAAAAGTCAGCTTTAACCCAGTTATTCCAAATTCGATGCTAATCTTGCGCCACTCAATGTCGGCTAACCTCTTATACCAACCTGCAACAGCAAACTTGAGTTGATCTAGAACATTGCCCATGATCTTCTTAAACTTAAGATCGTCATTACTATTATCTGATCCATCACTTTTCATTAAGATTACCTCCTATGCGCACATTTCAAAGTGTTTCTTCTAAAACTCATGGTACTGGTTCAAGAATATAGTTTCAAGAACTAGTCTTCTCCAACGCAAGATGCGTCTGAAATGAGACCGTGATTCCAATGTAAATGAGCCTGAAAGGGGCATAAAAGAGGCCGCTAAAGCCCGTCAGTCGTAGATAATGGTTTTACATGAACATCATTATGAACGACGACAGTCTCAGCAGCCCTGCTGATATTAGGGCATTTTTGGAGGGTACATGCAAATTAGATTTACGTGTATCCGCGGAACAACAATATTCTTGGTTAGCTAGAACACTCAAGCAAACTGGGTACTTTAAATTACGAAAAAAAGATAAAAC
>CAZUUL010000165.1:0-961 GCA_964623155.1 uncultured Gammaproteobacteria bacterium | reverse complement strand
CATGCAAGAATATATGCTCAAGATGACAGGGTATTCGCGCCAACATTTAACGAAATTAATAGCTCAGTATCGCAAGAATAAATGGATAGGTAATCAATATCCAAAAAGGAATGGCTTTACTAAATTGTATACCAGGGAAGATATTTTATTACTTGCAACAACCGATGAGCATCACGACACATTAAGTGGCGCAATTACAAAAAAATTATTCGAGCGAGCCTATTTAGTATATGATGATTTAGCGTATGAACGGCTGGCAAAGGTTTCGGTATCGCATATTTATAATTTACGAAACAGCACAACTTATAAGCGTAGGCGTGTTGTGTTCAAGAAGACTAATCCAACGAGCGTTAAGATTGGTGAACGAAGGAAACCATATCCAAATAATCAACCGGGGTATTTACGCATTGATACTGTGCATCAAGGCGATAAGGATGGTGAAAAAGGCGTGTATCACATTAATGCAATAGATGAAGTAACTCAATTTGAAGTTGTTTCTAGTGTCGAGAAAATAAGCGAAAATTGGTTAATTCCAGTGCTAGAAAATATTATAGAAACATTCCCATTTGCAATTATCAATTGCCATGCGGACAACGGTTCAGAATATATTAATCATACAGTGGCGAAACTGTTAAATAAATTAAATATCAGTTTAACTAAAAGCAGATCGCGCCACAGCAATGATAATGCATTAGCGGAATCTAAGAATGGCTCAATCATTAGGAAGCATCTTGGATACATGCACATCCCACAACAATGGGCACCAAAGATCAACAAATTTAATAAGGATTATTTAAATCCATACATAAATTTTCATAGACCTTGTTATTTCCCAGAAACTAAAATAGATGCCAAAGGAAAAGCAAAAAAGATTTATCCCTACAAAACGATGATGATACCGTACGATAAGCTGAAATCACTTCCAAACGCAGGCCAATACCTTAAGCTAGGAGTAACTTTT
>CAZUUL010000164.1:0-2539 GCA_964623155.1 uncultured Gammaproteobacteria bacterium | reverse complement strand
GGCAAAATTTATGCTTGTGGCTGCATCAAACCCGTGTCCTTGCGGTTACTTGGGTGATAAGAAGCGACCCTGCCGCTGTATGCCAGGGCAGATTCTCCGCTACCAAAAACGTTTAAGCGGCCCGATTCTCGACCGGATCGATATCCATCTGGACGTGCCGTCGGTAGAAGTGGATAAACTGACAACTGAATGGCCAGCCAGCGCCAATGAGCCATCGGTGACTATCCGCGCCCGCGTCCAGAAAGCCAGGGAGATACAACTTAAACGTTTCCAAGGAACAAAACTTAAAGCAAACGGCGAAATGACTACTAAAGAGGTTCGCCTTTTTTGCCGGCTTTCTGATGAAAGTCAACTACTCATGCGCCAGGCGCTTTCGCGCATGAATCTTTCCGCCCGCAGCTATTTCCGGATTATGAAAGTGGCCCGAACCATAGCCGATATTGAGGAGTCAGAAAATATCGACCCCGGCCATATTGCTGAAGCACTGCAATACCGCCAGCGGCGAACTCAATAATTTTAATCTAAAATCCCAAATGAAAAATTTTTCGCAACGGCGGCAAAGCAATTAAAATGAGTTGAAAAAAAAGCGTCAAAACAACAGATAACCAGAGAATCGGGCGGCGCGAGAACGGATGAGTAGAATAAGCAAAAAAAACAGCGATTGCAAGCTGAAAGATAATCATACAGTTAAAGACAACGGTTCGGGCAAACTCTAAGGAACGCAAGCTAGCAAAGATAAATAACAAAATCGAAAAAAACGCCATGGTTGTAGCAAAAACAGCAACCACTACGACGGTTTTTGGGTTGAAAAAAGACTCTTGATAAGGACCGGCCGAACGGCGCAGAATCATTGAACTCTTTTTCTCAAGCGCCAGGGCCAGAGCAGGTAACCCGTCGGTTACTAAATTCATCCAGAGAATTTGTATAGCCAGAAGCGGACTCGGTAAACCAATAACAATTGCTCCCAAAATAGTCAGTATCTCGCCGACGTTACAGGAAACCAGGTAACGGATAGCCATAAATATATTGTCATAAATTGCTCTGCCTTCTTCGATAGCAGTAACAATAGAAGCAAAATTATCGTCGGTGACGACAATATCGGCAGCTTCCCGGGCCACGTCAGTACCCGTTTTTCCCATGGCGACACCCACATCCGCCTGCTTTAGGGCGAGCGCGTCGTTAATGCCGTCACCGGTCACAGCAGTGACGAGACCCTGATTCTGATACATCTGGACTATGCGCAATTTATGTTCGGGTGTAGTTCGGGCGAAGATTCTGATGTGGTTGAATTTTTGTCTGAGCTCGTCATCGCTTAAAGCATCCAGTTCCTGGCCTTCAATGGTGAGGTCACCGCGTTGAAGCAGATTGATTTCTCTGGCAACGGCTATGGCGGTGAGGGCGTTATCGCCGGTAACCATGACTACTTTTATGGCGGCAGCATTACAAAGATTAATAGCGGTTTTGACTTCGGGTCGGGGCGGGTCGCTGATACCGACAAAACCCAGAAATATTAAATTTTTTTCAATCTCGGCCCGGGTTTTGGGCAAATGCCCTTGGAGGTTTTTAGAGGCAAGGCCGATTACCCGCAGGCCTTTTTGAGTCAATTTGCGAAAAGAAGTTTCGAGCATTTCATATTGTTTTGCTTGTAAGGGAGTGGTCTGGCCATTTAATTTAATCTCTGAGCAGATTGCAAGAATGCTTTCCGGAGCTCCTTTTGCCAAAACTTCAGTCTGTTTTCCTTCCTGCCAGATGACACTCATGCGCTTAAGACCAGCGTCAAAGGAGAATTCATCTAAAAGACTGCCCCGTTTTTTTATCTCGTCAACTGGCAAGCCTTTTTCGTGGGCAAAAACCAGGAGCGCGCCTTCGGTTTGATCTCCCAAGATGGTCATGGTTTTTCCCTGATTTTCCCAGGCCAAATTTGCACTGTTACAGAGAATGCCGGCGCGCATGAGTTCGGGTAACTCCGATTCCTCGGTCAATACGCTTTTGACCCGCATCTCATTTTGGGTAAGCGTTCCGGTTTTATCGGTGCATATAACCGCTGTTCTACCCAGTGTTTCAATGGCAGAAAGTTTGCGGACAATGGCTTTATTCCTGGCCATTCTTTGGGTTCCCAGGGCAAGCGTCACGGTGACAATAGCAGGCAGCCCTTCAGGCACGGCCGCAACTGCCAGACTTATACTTGTGAGAAATATTTCTAGCGGTTTAGTTCCCGCCGCGATGCCGGCAAAAAAAGTCATTGCTGCGGCAATCCCAGCAAAAATGCCTAGGCGCTTGCCAAGATACTCAAAACGCACAGTTAAGGGAGTAGGTTTGTCTTCAATCATGCGAATTTTTTCGGCAATTTTACCAAAGCGCGTTTCTCTCCCCACGGCCATAACCATTGCTGTTGCTCTTCCGCGGACAATGTATGTACCCATAAAAAGCCGGTTGTCATCACCCCTGCCGCTTACATGTTTGACAACCGGCAACGATTCACCGCTAAGAGCCGATTCGTTGACTTCAAGGTGAAAACTTTCAACAATTTCAGCATCTG
>CAZUUL010000163.1:0-2609 GCA_964623155.1 uncultured Gammaproteobacteria bacterium | reverse complement strand
TGGTGCGTTGACAGCTTCTTTTAGCGTGGATCCGGGAGTTCACCTGGCAATCGATGCGTTAGCGGCGATTCTTTTGTTGTCGGGGTGTACTTTTCTGATTTTTTTGTTTTTCCACTGGCTGTTCATGGAACCAAAACATTTTGGCCTACGGGGCGAGCGCTTTTTTTACTCGCAGGGAGTCTGGTTTTACGCCGTTGTATCAATCCTTCTTGCCATGCTTGTATGGTTTGCGTTGCATATCGGTTCGCTCATGGCCATGGGAGCAGTGGTTGGTTCGACCGCCTTTTTCATCACTCACGGCTTCAAGCAAAATGCTGAAGCCGAGGAAAAAAACCTCATGCAAAAAGGTCTTTCAGATGTGAGCAAAATTCTTTATCTGGAAGTTATCGACGCGACATTTTCTGTCGACGGTGTGTTAGGAGCGTTTGCTTTTACCCTTTCTGTCCCCCTGATTTTATTGGGTAACGGCTTGGGGGCGCTGGTGCTGCGGGAGTTAACGCTTGGCAATATTGACCGTATCAAAAAGTATCTCTACTTAAAAAATGGCGCCATGTACTCGATTCTTTTTTTGGGTTTAATTATGATTTCTGACAGTTTTGGCGCCCGCATTCCCTCCTGGCTGTCTCCCCTAATTACCTTTGCCGTGGTCGGCTATTTCTTCTTCAAATCCCAAACAGAGTTAGGAAAAAAATAAATACTGTAAGAACTTGGTCGGGGAGAGAGGAGTTGCACCTCCCGCCTCTCGGTCCCAAACCGAGCGTTCTACTGATGAACTACTCCCCGTTCTTTGGTAGACTGAATACTTCTATTATATCTTAGATGATGTAAATTCTACTCTGCAGAAGTGCCGCGGGTGGGAATCGAACCCACACTCCCGATTTGACGGGAACAAGATTTTAAGTCTTGCGTGTATACCGGTTTCACCACCGCGGCTTGCGTTTCGGATGGCTTCGGGCGATTAATAATTATACCTCATTTTTCCTTTAAACTCATGATTTTTCCGAGAGAGTGTAATAGCTTTTTTTAGTCTTGCCGTACTTTGATAAAATGCCTTTTTCAACCAGCGATTGCAAAAGTGCATGCGCCTGCTGTCTGGTTACGCTAAACTGATTTTGAACGTCACTCATTTTCACGGCTTTCTTTTCCAAAACTATCTGGAGCACTTCTTCTTCGCGTCTGGTCACCAGCACCCGTTTTTCGCCCTCAATTTCCGACAATCTTTTACTGGTCAAATTTTTTATTCGGCCGAGAGCGCCTATGAGCGAATAAGATATGCCTTCGAGAAAATACTCAAGCCATTCGGTAGCTTGATTGTTGCCGTGCATGCTGGCAGGCCCGCCTGCCGGACGGGCAGGCAGGTCAGCACTATGAAGTTTATCCGAATACAACTGGCGGTCCATGTCATAGTAGTCGTCGAGAATAAAATATTTAGTCACTTCGTAGTTATTTAGAAACAGATAGTAGCATGTCAGAAGCCGGGCGACGCGGCCGTTGCCGTCAAAAAACGGGTGGATATAGGCAATTTGATGGTGCAAAATCCCGGCTTTGATAAGGACGTAGACAGTAGAAGGCCGGTTAAGCCAGTCGATAACCTGTATAAGTAGTCGAGCTATATCCTGTTGATTGTGAGCGGGTGGATTGTGCTTGATGACCAGTTTTTCCCGTGTTCTGTGGCCGACGATGACATCAGAAGTACGCAGCTGCCCGGGTTGTTTTATGTCCAATCCGGCCATGGTCAAATGGTGGAGTTCTTTTATTAAATCCAGATTTATAATACGTTTCTGGTGCGCCATGACCGATATGGAATTGAGAGCTTTGAAATAGTTCTTGACCTCGAGTTCGGATTTGTTAACAGGAATTTTTTCATCGAGCAAAATATTGGTTACCTCTTGCTGGGTTAAAGGATTGCCTTCAATGCTGGTAGAATAGTGGCTGGCGAGGATTTTATTTTCCCGGGCAAGGGCCAGGGCTAAAGAGGGCATGAGCGGTTCTCCCTGGAGCTGGCCGTACTGGCGCTCGATGGCGCCGATCAGACTGACGATTTTGTCAGTAAGGCGAAACTTAGGCTCAAACATGCAAATATTATAGCTGTTTTCCAGTCAATTGTCAATATATTTGTCTGTATATTAGTAAAGCCCAATAAATTGTCAATATATTAGTAAATATAATAGTAAACAATTTTAGACAAGCGATTGCGTCAATCAGCAAATTCGTTGTCTATGCCTGTGAATAAATGCTATAATTTGTATAGTTATTTTGGGCAAGTGGTGGAATTGGCAGACACGCAGCGTTCAGGGCGCTGTGCCCCTTATACGGGTGTGGAGGTTCAAATCCTCTCTTGCCCACAATTTGAAGTAGGGGGCCGAGGTGGTGGAATCCGGTAGACACGCAAGCTTGAGGTGCTTGTGCCCTTAAACAAGGCGTGCAGGTTCAACTCCTGTCCTCGGCACATCAGGAGATCAGATGGGTATGCGCGAGCCGCGAATGGCCGCGCGGCAAGCGCATCATGCGGTAGATTCGGGCAAAACTCAATCCGTTTATTCTGCAGTAAGAAGTTCGAGACACTCTATGTCAAGTCCCAATTTTCTATGGGACTAGAGAGTCGAACA